>NZ_CEXWTU010000095.1:0-16942 GCF_982758155.1 Marinagarivorans sp.
ATTGGATAAAGTATTTTTTCCTCGGCCCTTATGCCTCAAACAGTATTTCTGCGTCGATATCGTCGCTAAATATTTGTGCTTGTTCTAAGTCTACGAGCAGTTGCTTCACCTCTGACCGTGCTTGCGTTGAAAGTTCTGTGCACTGCGAAACCACGTCGTCAGTTTTATTGCATTGCTGTTGTAATATCAAGAAACCCGAATAAGAAAGCCCTCCGCGTAGCTTGTGGATTGATGTTGACAGTTGATCCAATGACTGCGACGCAAGGGCGCTCGTTATCTCCTCTTTAAAGTTTTCGAATTCTTTGGTCAGCATTAAAAACATATCCAATGCCAGGGGGGTATTCCCTTTTGTGCTATCAAGACTTTTTTGTAGACTAAAAACAACAGCAGTTGCTTTTGGTGTCGTAGTATCGGGTGTTTTTGCGTGGTCGGGGTGTTCAAGTGTATCGGCAGGCTTTGTTGGCTTCGGTAAGGTGTTGCGTGGGACGCTGTTAGCGCGTGTTTCTATCCAGCGATGTAGTGCGTGTTTTAAATCGTGGTCGCTCACGGGCTTGGTCAGATAGTCATCCATTCCAGACATTAGTATCTTTGCGCGTTGTTCAGGTAGTGCGTTGGCGGTTAGTGCGACGATGGGGACGCGGGGTGTTTTGTGTTCAGCTTCATAGGCTCGGATAGCGGTGGTGGCTTGTAATCCGTCCATTTCAGGCATTTGTACATCCATGAAAATAATGTCAGGCGTATCTTCTAAATAAGTATCGAGCGCTTGCTTACCGTTGGCTACGGCCTTTATAGAGTGATTTTTTTGCTGTAGGAAAGCACATGCGAGCTTAGTGTTTGCGGGGTTGTCATCGGCAACTAGAATCTTGAGATGTTGTTTTTCTACCAGTATTTCGACGTCATCGGGAATGCCGGAAATGCGGCGTAAAAGCTGAGCAAAAGCACCGCCAGTAATGGGGCGTGTAATAAAGTGCGCGTCATGCCATTGCGCGCCACTTTCAATTTGGCGGCGGATGTTTGAGGGGGCAATAATGACTACGTGCAGTTTTGGAATGGCATAAAGCGCTTGGAGGTGCTTTTCGAGTTGGGTTTTGTTGAAACGGCGTCCGTCGGTGGCGAAATCCAGAATCACTAAGTTTGCACGTGCGGCGCTAATTGCAGTGATCAATTTGTCGGGGTTACTTTCTATTGTTGGCGTTATATTCCACGCCTTAAGGTCGATAACAATCTCTTGTCGGCTGAATGGGTTGTTGTCACAGACTACGGTGCGAATGTTGGACGTATCGAGTGTGTTTGTCGGGTCTCGTTGGGTTTCAATCTGGCCAAGTTCAATGGTGAAAAAGAAGGTAATGCCTTCGCTGGTGATATCTGCCGCGATATTGCCGTGCATTCGCTCAGCTAGTGCTTTGGCAATGGTTAGGCCAAGTCCTGTTGCGTCGCCAACGGGCAGGCTGCCTTGGCTGGCTAACGCTTGTTGTAACTGTTTTTGTTGATTGGCATTGAGTCGTGCGGATGGGTTTTTTAAGCTAAATTGAATACCAATTTTACTGTCGGCCTTATGTTGAATGGTACATTCAACAATTAAGTCGCCTGAAGATTCAATACCTACTAAGCAGTGAATGAGGTTGTTGAGTACCTGCTTTAGGCGTAGGGGGTCGCCCAATAGCGTGGGTGGAATTGCTGGCTCGATCAATTGGATTAAGCGCAGTTGGCTTTCGTTGGCGCTGGGCGCATAAATTTGTAAAATTTCGGCGACAGCATCTTTAATTTTGACGGGTTTATATTCAAATGTCATTGTGCCGGATTCTAACCGTGAAAAGTCAATCACATCATTAATGACGGTAAGAAGGCCTTGTGCCGATTGCTCAATTGTTGCTAGGTAGTCTTTTTGCTGGTCGCTTAGCGCGGTTTTAATTAGCAGGTTGGTAAAGCCTAAAATCCCGTTGAGGGGTGTGCGTATCTCGTGGCTGGTTGTGGCGAGTAATTCTGATTTGTCGGCGGAGGCTTGTAGTGCATTTTTTCTTGCTATATCAAGTTCAATGTTCTGAATTTCCACCGTTTCTAGCGATTCCCGAAGTTCTTGGGTGGCCTGCTCAATATACTGCTGGGTGCCTTCTTTGAGGCCTTTATTTATGTCTGATAGTTGCTGGACTGCATGGGTAAGGTTTGCATAGATGTTGTTTTGAGGGATAGTGAGTCCGGCATCAAAGTTGTCGAGCATGCCTTGTTTTAGCTCTAGCGTAAGGCGTGTAATAGGTGTGATTAATTGTTTGTGGCAGCGAATGGCTAGCCAGGCGATGGTAATGCCTGCAATACAAGTACAGACTATGCCCCAAAGTAAAGTCTGGAAAAACAAAAGAGACGTCGGCGTATTATTAATAGTTGCTACGATCCAGTAAAGCGTGCCGTCAGGTTGCTTATTCGGGAAGGCAATGTAAGCGTGGTTTCCGTGTTTGTGTTGATTCTTTGCTCCTGATTTTATCCAGCCAAAATCATGCTCAGTCGCCGGGAGACCTACATGGGTGATTGTATGGAGGGTGCTATTGAGGAGTCTAAATTGTTCGTAGTGCCCCGTGTGTAGCGCGATGCTGGCGTGTGCTTCAAACCATTCGACTATGCTTGCTGGTGAAGCATGGGAGGGCAAACTCTTTTCGAAGTATTTAGTTAAAAAGTCATGGCTTGCGGCATTTAAGTTTTCTCTGTGGGTGTTGTGGAGTAAAACAAAAGTCGCAACACACAGTGCGCAGGTGATAAATATAGGGGCGACAATTAGAATGAGAACGGGCTTGCCGTTTGCATCCCATTTTATAGGGGAGGATAGCAATGTGGTGTCCTTGCATCAGGAGGTTGGCGTAAAAAGGGCTGTTGTGCATTTTGGGTGCTGGCGAAATGTATGTTTTGAGTGTGATTTTTTGTTTGGTTTGCGCTAATGCCGGTATTGAAATGCAATTAATACGACAGGTTACCGAAAAGCGCCGGTGTGTGAAAGTACAAACAAAGAGTTGTACGAATTGCACAGCTCTTTGTTTGTACTTTAGGGGCAGCGCCTTGCTTTCTATATCGGAGGGGGCAGGGTAGAATGCGCGCCCTTCTGAATAGTCCTACCCGTGCATGTTTTGTTGTTTGGATCACATAAATCAACTCGTATGTATTTACCTGTACGTTGATTGAGAATGATATTAAGCGTTGTTAAATCTGTAATTGAAGAGGTTTTAGTGATGAGTTTCAGTATAAAAGCTATGGATGAAAATAAATTCCCGACTATCGAGTCTTTTATCGGCAACACTCCTCTCGTTCGTTTGCAGCGCTTACCGGGTGAAACAAGCAATGTTGTTTTAGTCAAGCTTGAGGGAAATAACCCCGCGGGTTCGGTAAAAGATAGGGCTGCGCATTCAATGATTTCGGGGGCCGAAAAGCGTGGCGATATTAAGTCAGGAGACACCTTAATTGAAGCAACCAGTGGTAATACCGGCATTGCGTTAGCCATGGTCGCTGCGATAAAAGGATACAGAATAACCTTAATAATGCCTGAAAATAGTACCGAAGAGCGCAAGGCTTCCATGATGGCTTATGGTGCAAACTTAATACTGGTGACAAAAGAAGAAGGGATGGAAGGTGCGCGTGATCTTGCGCTAGCCATGGAGGGGCGAGGTGAAGGCAAAGTACTAAACCAATTTGCGAATATAGATAATCCTTTGGCGCATTATTGTGGAACTGGGCCAGAAATTTGGCATCAGACCAACGCACGCATTACCCATTTCGTGAGCTCAATGGGCACCACGGGCACAATCGTGGGTACGTCTCGCTATTTGAAAGAAAAAAACCCAAAAATTCAAATCGTTGGGTTACAACCTGAGCCCGGTGCTACCATCCCTGGTATTAGGAAGTGGCCAAAAGAGTACTTACCGTCTATTTTTGATAATAAAAATATTGATAGTGTCGTTTCCATGGGGCAGGAAAAAGCGGAGCAAACCATGCGTGACCTTGCTGCGCAAGAGGGCATTTTTTGTGGTGTGTCTTCTGGTGGAGCTGTCGCAGCAGCTTTGGCGTTAAGCCAGTCTGTCGAAAATGCAGTCATTGTTGCTATTATTTGTGATCGAGGGGATCGATATTTGTCCTCCGGCCTTTTTAATTAAGTATAAATTGAGTTCTCATGGTTAAAGTTCGTGAAGATCATCCCGTCTTAGAAAATGGTTCTCTGAATATACCTGTATGGGTTAGTCGTATTGCCGGCCTAGCTGATATAGATGCTAAAAGTGCGGAGGTGTTAACGCGTTCCTGTTTACTGGCGGAGCAGTTAGAGTCTGAGCCGGGTGATCAGTTAACCGGCTGGGGCGCGGGCTACAGTACGTTCAGTGCCGGCCTAGAAATGGCCGAAATTTTAGCTGAAATGCAGTTAGATGAAGAAACGCTCTCAGCGGCAATTTTATACCGCAGTGTCCGTGAGAACAAAGTTAGTTTGGGCGCAATAGAAGATAGTTTCAGTTCCACTATTGCGGCTTTAATTGATGGTGTTCGAAAAATGGCCGCCATTAGCAGTCTTTCGAATAAAAGCGGTGAAAAAGTATTCGGCCAAGGGGCCGCGGAACACGCTGATAATGTCCGAAAAATGCTTGTGGCGATGGTTGATGATGTTCGTGTAGCGCTTATTAAACTGGCGGAAAGAACTAGCGCAATCCGAGCCGTAAAAAATGCCCCCATTGAAAAACGCCAGCGTGTTGCACGTGAAGTTGCGGATATTTATGCGCCGCTCGCTCACCGATTGGGCATTGGTCATATTAAATGGGAGCTTGAAGATGTTTCGTTTCGCTATTTGCAGCCCTATGATTATAAGTACATTGCAAAATTATTGGATGAGCGGCGACTAGATCGCCAGACCTACATTGATGGTGTTCTGGCTATATTAAAGAGCGCGCTCGAAAAAGAGCATATTCGGATTGCGGAAATCAGTGGAAGAGCAAAGCATATTTACAGCATTTGGCGAAAAATGCGGCGCAAAGAAATTAGCTTTTCCGAAGTTTACGATATTCGTGCGGTCCGTATTTTGGTTGATACTGAGCAAGACTGCTATCGCGTTTTGGGAATTGTGCATTCGTTGTGGCATAACATTCCTAATGAATTTGATGATTATATCGCCAACGCAAAAGAGAATGGTTACCGTTCGTTACACACTGCGGTAAAAGGGCCGGCTAATCGTGTATTAGAAATACAAATTCGTACAGAAAAAATGCATGAAGAAGCTGAGTTTGGCGTCTGTGCCCATTGGCGCTATAAAAGCTCTGATAAGGGCGATACGTCGGCTGGTTATGAGCAAAAAATTGCATGGCTGCGCGAGGTGCTTGAGTGGCATGATGAGGTTGGTGGTGGGCCGCTTGAAGATAGCTTGCCTGTTGGCATCGACCAAGATCGGATATATGTCTTTACGCCCGAAGGCCACGTTATTGATTTGCCTGAATGTGCAACGCCACTAGATTTTGCTTTCCGCATTCATTCCGATATTGGTATCCATTGCAAGGGCGCGAAAGTTAATGGACGAATTATACCGTTGAACCGTGCGCTCAAAAATGCAGATCAAGTTGAAATTTTAACGGGAAACCGTGAATCGCCAAGTCGTGATTGGTTAAATGCTTCTTTGGGCTACATTACGACTTCGCGTGCTAGAAGCCGTTTACAAACTTGGTTTCGTGAGCAGGATCGTGAGCTTAATGTTGATTATGGTCGCGCGCTATTGGATCGCGAGTTTCTCCGTTTGGCCGTTGATAACATAGATTATGAGCGCCTAGCACGTAAATTAAACTTACAAACGTTGGACGATCTCTATGCTGCGGTAGGTACGGGTGATCTTACTGTTGATCGAGTGATTCAGTCGGCACAGCGATTATTCAGTTCGGATAAAAATCAATCTCCGGCAATTTCATTAGTAGGCCGTGCAAGTCGAGAAGATCAATTCGATGGCGGCGATGTGTATATTGATGGTGTGGGTAATTTACTGTCTTATATTGCTCAGTGCTGTCGCCCAATCCCGGGGGATCGTATTTCTGGTTTTATTACTCAGGGGCGCGGTGTATCTATACATCGTCAAGACTGTAATAACGTGCTACAGCATGCTGAGGATGAACCACAAAAAATCATTAAGGTCGACTGGGCCGAAAAGCCTGAGCAAATGTATTCTGTGGAGATTATCGTAGAAGCATTCGATCGTCATGGTTTATTGCGTGACATTACGACGTTGCTTGATCGTGAGCGGGTAAATGTCAGTGCAATGCAAACGCTCTCTGATAAGAACGCCAGTACTGTAGAGATGAGTTTGAATGTTGAGATTGCTAGCTTTACGGTTTTGAGTCGATTACTCGCAAAGCTGAGTCAAATGCCCAACATCACGTCGGTTCGCCGAAGGCAGAGTGCGTAATGCCTTTGAATCTTATTGAACTGACTTCTTGAGGTGGTAATGACTACATTGTATACATTAAATGACTTGCGCTATTTAATGCGACGACTTAGAGACCCAGAGACCGGTTGTCCTTGGGATATTAAGCAAAACTTTAAATCGATAACGGCCTCAACAATAGAAGAGGCTTATGAAGTGGTTGACGCTATCGAACATGGAGATCGAGGGCAGGTTAGGGAGGAGCTGGGCGATCTACTTTTTCAAATTATCTTTTATAGCCAGCTGGCTGATGAGGAGGGGGGTTTTACTTGGGATGATGTTGTTGATGGGCTAACCGCAAAATTAATTAGGCGGCATCCACATGTTTTCCCAGAGGGTAAATTAAGTTCTGTTCGCAAGGAAGTCGAGGTCAGCGTTGATGTTAAGGCACAGTGGGAGGCTCTGAAGGCACAGGAGCGACAAGAAAAAGGATTGACTGCGCTACTTGCTGATATTCCGCTAGGAATGCCTGCGCTCACTCGTGCATATAAAATTCAAAAGCGTGCAGCGAGCGCGGGTTTTGATTGGAATACTTTGCCTCCGTTATTGGGTAAGTTGTCTGAAGAGATTGCTGAGTTACAGGATGCAATTGATTCTGAATCGGCAGAGGCAATCACGGAGGAATTAGGTGATTTACTCTTTACGGTTGTCAATGTCGCAAGATATTTAAAGCGGGAGCCCGAATCGCTTTTACGTAGCGCAAATGCAAAATTCGCGCAGCGAATAGATGTTGTTACAAGGTTGGCGCAAGGGGCCAATTTAAAAGACCTTGAAGAAAAAGAGCTAGACGCGCTGTGGGAGCAAGCCAAAGTTCAGCTGCGCAAGAGTTAATGCTTCCGCGTTCTGCACTTTTATTAAGCCTTGGCGTCAAGGCGCCAGCTTGAGAATCACGTGTCTGCGGTGTATCTTACGCGCGTTTATTACACATTTAGCATAATATTTTCCCGCTATGGGATTTAATTGAGGAGTTTTCACTATGCGTATCATTCTCTTGGGCGCACCTGGTGCAGGTAAGGGCACACAGGCAAAATTCATGATGGAAGCTTTTTCTATTCCACAAATATCGACCGGTGACATGCTTCGTGCTGCGGTTAAAGCAGGCACACCTTTAGGTTTAGAGGTTAAGGAAGTTATGGATTCTGGGAGTCTTGTCTCGGATGAGCTCATTATTGGTTTGGTTAAAGAGCGTATAGCACAAGCGGATTGTGAAAAAGGTTTCATGCTGGATGGTTTTCCTCGAACTATCCCTCAGGCGGAAGCCTTGCTTGCAGCGGGTGTTGAAATCGATCATGTCATAGAAATTCATGTTGAAGATGAGGAGATTGTTGCTCGATTAAGTGGGCGGCGTGTTCATGAGTCAACGGGTCGTATTTATCATGTACAGCACAATCCCCCAAAGGTTAGTGGTGTTGATGATGAAACGGGTGAAAACTTAATTCAGCGCGAGGATGATAAAGAAGAAACTGTGCGTAAGCGCTTGACGGTTTATCATGATCAAACGGAGCCTTTGGTTTCTTTTTACAAAGCTCTTGAGAGTGACTCCTTGAAATATACTCAGATTCAGGGTGTTGGCTCACTGGAAGGTATAAAACAAAATCTTATTGAAGCACTTAAGTAGCGTTTCATTTTCTCAAAAAAGCAGGCGTTGCCTGCTTTTTTTTCGTCTCGATTAATGTATTTCCGAGTTTTTGACGTGTTTGGTTTTTTCCTGCGTATGAGTATTTTCTGGATGAAAATTTAAAATAACAGAATGTTTCTCATGTTTTATTCGAAAATAATCAAAAAAACACTCTTTAAAGACGTTTAAGTTAAAAAGGGCGTGCAAATGATCATTTTTTAAAATAATATCCGCGTCGTGCGCCTTGTGTTTGAAATTTTCTGCTATGGTTTCGAAGAGGTGCACCCTATTTCGAGAGAGGAGAAACAAAAATGGCGAATGTAGCAAAAAAACGTGGTCGTCCTGCGAAAGCAAAAACGACTGCAGTAAAAGCAAAAGCTGGCCGTCCTGCTAAAAAAGCTGGTCGTCCTGCAAAAGAAGCTGTAGTTGCAGTTGCTAGCCCTGTTGTTGCGAAAGCAGAAGCAGCGTTAGTAAAAGCAGAAGCAGCGTTATCTAAAGTTGCAGAGAAACTTTCTGCTGCTCGTGATAAAGCTGCAGCTGCAGCTGAGAAAGCAGCAAAAACTAAAACTGTTGCTGCGAAACGCACTGCTGCAACTGCAAAGTCAAAAGTTGCTCCTTTAGCGGCTATTGCAAAAGCTGCACGTGTAGAGCTTGCTACTGTTAAGCAAGAAATTGTTTCAGCTAAGCGTGTTGCAAAGCTTGAAGAAGTACAAACTGCTGAAGCGGCTCGCTTAGAGGCTCTTGAAGCTAAAGTGTCTGAAGCGGCGGCTGCTGATTTAGAGAAAGCTGTTGCGGCGTTCACTAAGAAGTGGCAGAAAGTTCGTTCTGCTGCCGATGAGAAGAAGCTTAAGACTGCTTCTTCAAAAGCTAAAGCGAAGCTTGCTGCTGCATCAAAAGCTGCTGGTACAAAAGCAGTGGTAAAAGCACCTGCAAAAGCTAAGCCTGCAAAAGCTACCGTTAAAAAAGCAGCGCCTGCTGCTGGTGGCGAAGTTAAGCGTCGCGGTCGTCCACCCAAGGCTGCAGTAGCTTCTGCTCCAGCTGCTGGCGGTGCGGTTAAGCGTCGTGGTCGTCCACCTAAAGCTGCAGCAGCACCTGCTCCAGCTGTGGAAGCTCAAGCTTCAGAAGCGCCAAGCGCCGAGTAATTCGGCCTTGTAGCACAAAAAAGCCCGCTTTATAGCGGGCTTTTTTGTGCGTGCCATTTAAAGGCGCTACAATGGCGCCTTTTGAGATCTAGCAATGAGTGTAATTCTCGCCTTTGAGGCAAGTGCAGATGCTTGCTCCGTTTCATTGAGGCTATCCTCAACGGAAGTTAAAATATTGAAGAGTGAAAAAGCCAGAGCGCACGCTGCGTATTTGCTGCCTTTCACGCAAACTTTGCTGGACGGGGCTGGGTGTTCAATAAACGATGTCGATGTTATTGCGTGTGCGGTGGGGCCGGGTTCTTTTACTGGGCTTCGTATTGCGCTGAGTGTGGCGCAAGGTTTGGCTTTTTCTGCCGATAAAAAAATCATACCCATAAACTCTTTGTCTGCTTTAGCTTTTTCCGCCCGTGCCCCGTCGGGGAGCCTTGTTATCCCGATGATGGATGCGAGAATGAATGAAGTCTATTGGGGGGCATTTAATGAAAAAGGCGAACCAATTGATGGGCAATACGAAGCTGTATTAGGCTCTGAAGAGTCGCTGTTCTCTGCGCTGGCTTCTTTGCCATCGGCACATAATTTTGTATCGGTGGGCGACGCTTGGAGTAGCATCAAGTTTGCTCGTACGGCTCTTTCTTCATTGCCAGCTCATCAATCAACTTCTGCTCAAGTTGATGCCGGTCATATTGCGGAGCTAGCCGCAAAGCTCGACCCTTCTTTCCGTGTTGATCCTCAGCTTGTTGACCTTTGCTATTGTAGAAACTCAATTGCTTGGAATAAGCGGACCAGAATTCGCGCGTAGTACTTAAATTTTATTTTGTGGATGTCAGTATGGATATTATTCAAACAATTTTACTCGCACTAATTCAAGGTATTACGGAGTTTTTGCCCGTTTCAAGCTCGGCCCACTTAATTCTACCCAGTCAAATTTTAGGTTGGCCAGATCAGGGGTTAGCTTTTGATGTAGCTGTGCATTTAGGGACCTTGATGGCAGTAGTCGCTTATTTTCGAAAAGATATTGTGGCGCTAGTGGTAGCTTGGTTTGGCCAGTTTACTGGGCGTGCGGCAGACGAACACACTCGGTTGGCGTGGTTTATTATTGCGGCTACAATTCCTGCTGGGTTGGCGGGATTGTTGTTTAAAGAGTTTATCGAAATTAATTTACGCTCGACAATGGTCATCGCGACTACGACACTCGTGTTTGGGCTCTTATTATGGGTCGCTGATGCAAGGAATGAGGGTGCCAAAACGCTCGTGCAACTAACATTGGCGGCTGCGGTGATTATAGGCTGTGCACAAGCTTTAGCGCTTATTCCAGGGACTTCACGTAGCGGTATAACAATTACAGCAGCACTACTACTTGGATTCTCACGACAAGATTCCGCACGCTTTTCCTTTTTAATGTCGATTCCTATTATAGTTTTAAGTGCTGGCTTAATGAGCTTAGAGTTGCTTGAGGCTGAGGTGGTTGATTGGAATGCACTTCTTGTCGGAACCCTTGTTTCTGCGGTTAGTGCGTATGCCTGCATTTATTTTTTCCTCGCGTTTATTAATCGCTTGGGAATGCTTCCGTTTGTGATTTACCGTCTAGTTTTAGGCTGTTTTTTATTGTTCATTTCCTTCGCATAGTTAATAGGCTTTATTGATGACGCATTTTAATACGCAAATGTTGGATTATATCTCTCAGTCACCAACACCTTTCCATGCTGTGGTAAATGCGGTGCAGTTGCTGGTTGAGGCGGGTTACCAGCCTTTAAAAGAGCTGGATGAATGGGCGTTAACACCTGGGGGGAAGTATTACGTTACTCGGCGTGATAGCTCTTTAATTGCTTTTAAATACGGCTCGGCTCCCATGCTGGAGACCGGGGTGCGTATTCTTGGTGCACATACCGATAGTCCGTGCTTAAAAGTAAAGTCCAAACCTGATGTGACCAAACAAAGTTACCATCAAGTGGGGGTAGAGGTTTACGGCGGTGTATTGTTGGCGCCTTGGTTTGACCGTGACTTATCTATTGCTGGACAGGTTAGCTTGTTGAATGGCAATAAGGTACTAGAGCATCACCTTATTGATCTAAAGCGCCCAATAGCGACTATACCCAGCTTGGCTATTCATTTAGATCGCAATGCTAATAACGATCGCACAATTAATCCACAGGAACAGATGTTGCCTATTTTGTGGCAGACCGGTCAAAGCAAAGACGAAACTTTTAGAGATTGGCTTGTTTCACATTTCACTGTGCAGGGTTTATCTGTGAGTGAGGTGCTTGATTTTGATTTGAGTTTTTATGATGTGCAATCCGGCGCAATGCTTGGCGTGGCTAATGAGTTTTTGGCATGTGCCAGGCTGGATAACTTATTAAGCTGCTTTGTGACATTGCAGAGTTTGTTGGCAAGTGATGATGGCGTTACGAGTTTAGTGGTATTGAATGACCATGAGGAAGTGGGTAGTCGCTCAACAGCGGGTGCGGCGGGTAACTTTTTAACCGGTGTGCTTGATCGATTATTGCCGGATACTCAGGAGCGTCATCGTGTGGAAGCGCAATCTATGATGATGAGCGTGGATAATGCCCACGGCGTGCATCCCAATTTTATTAATAAGCATGATGGCAATCATGGCCCTAAATTGAATGACGGTCCCGTCCTTAAGTTTGATGCAAATCAGAGCTACGCTTCGCAGTCAGTTATGGCATCTCGTGTAAGGGTATTGGCTCGTGATGCCTCTGTTCCCTTACAAGATTATGTGACTCGAGCGGATATGCGTTGCGGCAGCACTATTGGGCCTATTACGGCAACAATAACAGGAATTGAAACCCTCGATATTGGCGTACCGACCTTTGCTATGCATTCCATTCGCGAATTGGCGGGCTCAAAAGATCCTGAAATGCTTTTTCGCTTGCTTACCGCTTTTTTAAACGATAAATAGAAATAATATTGGGTGCAGTATGATTGAACGTGTTTTAACCGGAATTACAACAACCGGTACGCCGCATTTGGGGAATTATGTGGGCGCCATTAGGCCTGCGATTACGTCTAGCTTGCAGGAGAATACAGAAAGTTTTTTATTTCTAGCCGATTTGCACGCACTGATTAAATGCCATGAGCCCGAAAAAATTCAAACATCAACACAGGAAATCGCTGCGACTTGGATGGCTCTAGGTTTAGATGTTAACCGAACCGTTTTTTATCGTCAGTCAGATGTGCCTGAAATCTCGGAGTTGTGTTGGGTTCTCAATTGCATGGCTGCTAAAGGTTTGATGAACCGCGCCCACGCATATAAAGCGGCAGTCGCGGCAAATGCTGAAGAGAATCAGGATGCCGACTTTGGTGTCACCATGGGGCTCTATGGTTATCCGGTATTAATGGCAGCTGACATACTCATGTTTGGGGCGCATAAGGTCCCTGTTGGTAAAGATCAAATTCAGCATGTGGAAATGGCTAGGGATATTGCTCAGCGCTTTAATCACCATTTTGGTGAAGTGTTCGTTCTGCCTGAGGCTGTCGTGGACGATAGCGTTGCTGTACTGCAGGGGTTGGACGGCAGAAAAATGAGTAAAAGTTATGGCAATACTATTCCGTTATTTTTGCCGCCCAAAAAGATGCAAAAAAGCATCAATAAAATAAAGACCAATTTGCTAGAGCCTGGCGAACCCAAAGATCCAGAAACCTCAACCGTTTTTCAAATATGGCAGGCTTTTGCTTCTGAAGAGCAAACACTTGAAATGCGAGCTGCTTTTGAGGGTGGTATTGCTTGGGGTGAAGCTAAAAAGCAATTGGGGGCGTTAATTGAGAGTCAGGTGGCGCCTGCAAGAGAAAAATATGAAGCTTTAATGGCTAATCCTCAAGATATTGAGCAGGCGCTGCAAGCGGGAGCCGAGAAGGCGCGGGCGCACAGTCGTGCACTGCTTGCTGATGTGAAGCATGCCATCGGTATTCGTCCCCTCGTGTAGTCTTCTTGTGCCAACAGATTAGCTTAGGGGCGAGGGAATAATACATTACCCACTAATGCTGGTTTTCTATTTCCCCTTTTTCGTTACTCAAGGCGTTGCATGCTTCGGCATGCGCCCCTTTAAGCGCCTCGATGAGAAAGCAGAACCCTACGCCTAATTGGACAATCTCTTATTACCTCGCCCCTTATTGTTGGCAACCTTCTATTTCCATGACTAACCTTAGATAAGTTGTAGCTACAAGCTATCTCCAGTTGTTGGTGATTTGTGTGGCTCATTAGATGACCTTTTCGCCATAATTTGATTGTTGGCGCCAAAGGCCACTGTGTTTGAGTGTTAGGGAGCCCGTATGGGTCAATATCGTCAAGTTTTGTTAGCTATAGTAATTATTGTTACTGCGCTGGGCGTAGGCTTCGCGGCGGCTTACTCTTTTTCAATGGTTATAGTTTGGCTAGGCTTGCTTGTCATGGTCGTTGTTGCGTTATGGGGTGTTTTGCTGCCGCCTGATAATCGCGCACCTGAAGAGTTAGATCCTGTGGGTCACACTTCCGACCTCGAGCAGCTTGGGAAGCAACTAGGTGCTCGCTTACATCAGGGGATTAGTTGTGTTGATACGCTTCGTGTTGATATCGCATCGGCGCTAGAAAGCTCTTCTATGTCTTTGCATCAAAGCTTTAACGGCCTTAGTGAAAAAGCGGCGGCTGAGCGTCAAATATTGAGTGATGTAGCTCAAAGTTTATCGAATGATAATCAGTCTGACTCAGAAAATACGGTAAGCCTGCAGCACTTCGCTAACGAAGTTGGTTCTGTTTTGGATGGGTATGTCTCCTTGTTTGTTGATGTCAGTGATAAAAGTATTCAAGCAGTGCATAGCATACAGGACATGATTAAGCAGTTTGATAGCATGTTCGATCTCATTGCTCAAATCCGAGGCATCGCAGACCAAACAAATTTATTGGCATTAAATGCCGCCATTGAGGCCGCTCGAGCGGGTGAGGCGGGAAGGGGCTTTGCTGTTGTTGCCGATGAGGTGAGAAAGTTGTCTCAGGACTCGAATCGGCTGAGCGACCAAATTAGAGAAAGAGCGCAAAGCGCGAAAGAAACGATTGGCAGTGCACAAAATTCGGTGAGCCAAATTGCTTCAATGGATATGAGCTTGGCGCTAAATGGTAAAGATTATCTGGATCGAATGCTGGGTGAGTTAGAGCAACTAAATTCTAATATTGCGGCCAGTGTGAGCAAGGGTGCTGAGCTAGGAGAGTCTATGTCGCAGGAGGTTGTGCGTGCAGTTGTGGCACTACAGGCCTCGGATCGCGTCTCCCAAATGGTTAACCAGTTAGAACATGTTAGTCAGGCTACGTCAGCTCTCGTTGATGTGCTTGAGAAGCACTTTTCTCAGTCAGAGGCTATCGATACTATTAGTCGAAAATGTATTACTGATTTAGAAAAAATTCCAGAGATTGATATTCAAGGGCTTAATCAAAGTGTCGCAGCGGGCGGTGATATTGAGCTGTATTAAAGTTAATTGAATTAACCTAATGGTTGTGGACGGTAAATATTATGATGGTTGAAGAGCGTGAAAATGGAAGGTTCATTATCGTATTGGATGATGTTTTTGACTTTAAGCGGGTTGAGGAATTTCGCGCTTGTTATGAGGGTGTTTCTTTGGACTCAAGTAAAGAGGTCAGTATAGATTTTACTCATACGCGCTATATGGATAGCTCCGCACTGGGAATGCTGCTTAATGTAAAGAATTATTTTAAGCCATCTAATGCCACAATTAAAATTGTTTCTGTGAATGAGCAGATTCGAAAGATTTTAACGATTTCTCGTTTCGATCAGCGTTTTGTTATCGAGTAGCTCAGGTCGATAACTTTCTTCTGAGCTATTCCATGACAGCAGGGCGTGTATGAAAATATTGATAGTCGATGACCATGCTTATAATCGCGAGTTGTTAGTCTTCATTTTGGAAGATGAAGGCCATGAGTGTATTGAGGCAGAAAACGGATTGCTTGCTTGTGAAGCATTCGCGGCTGATGAAGATATTCAGTTGATTTTGATGGATGTTAATATGCCGGTGATGGACGGTGTCGAATCGGCTAAAACAATTAAAGAAACATCTCCGGATCGATTTGTGACAATAATTTTTGTTACTGCGCTCGATAATCCAGATGTCTTGGTTCAATGTTTGGACGCTGGTGGTGATGATTTTGTACCGAAGCCAATTAATGAAGGTATTTTGCTGTCAAAGCTAAAGGCGCATGCGCGCAATCAAGATATGTATAACAGCTTAAGAAGCGTTAATGAAGAGCTGGAGTATCACAAACGATTAATGGATCGAGAGCATCGTGTTGTTGAGCATATTTTCTCGAACGATGTGAATATTAAAGAGACAACTTGCGATAATATTTCTGGTTACACCTCCCCGGCATCTCTTTTTAATGGTGATTTACTTATTTCTGCGCCGTCACCGGCGGGCGGTGCTTATTTATTAATTGGTGACTTTACCGGGCATGGCTTGTCGGCGGCTGTTGGTTCGCTTCCAGTTTCCAGTATTTTTTATGATTGTGCATCCCGGCAGGAAAGTGTGGGAAGTATTGCGCGGGTACTTAATCGTAGATTAATGCGACTATTGCCCCAGGGGATGTTTTTTTGTGCTGCACTTTTATACATTGAACCGGACGGTAAGCAGATTCAGTTCTGGATGGGCGGCATGAACGATATTGTATGCCGACTGCCGGGTGACCATGACTTAGTCAAGTTGCAGTCTTTGCATATGCCATTGGGTGTCATGGAAGAAGATGAGTTTGATGATCGTATTGAACTTGTGACTTTACCTAGGGATACAGCTTTATATATTTTCACGGATGGCATTAATGAGTCCAGAAATCTTGAGGGTGATGAATTTGGGTTGGATAGGATTGATACTATTGTCAGTGCGGGTGGATCGGTTATTGATGCTTTAGTTGGCGCGGTTCGTCAGTTTACACAAGGTTGCGAGCAAGCCGATGACGTAACTGCTGTTGAAATCTTGTGTTCGCCGGTTATTCATCGCTCCTCGTCAACGAAAAAGGTGATTGATGTAGGGGCGGATTATCGTAATGCCAAAAGTTTTCCTTGGCAGCTTAATATGCGACTGGCAGCCGATGATTTGCGGTCCAGCGATATCGTGCTTCAGGTTGGAAAGTTTTTAGGAACAATTCAAGGTGTTGAGCTGCATCAGGATAAAATTTTCACCATCATTAGCGAGCTCTACTCCAACGCGTTGGAGCATGGTGTGCTTAAGTTGTCTTCGTTGCTGAAAGAGACTCCAGACGGTTTTGATGAATACTACCGTTTGCGGGGGCAGCGGTTAAACGATATCCGTGATGAATATATTGTTATTCAAATGCAATATATTCGTGGCGCAAGTGATTGTTCGGAACCTAATAAATTAAAAATAATTATTACCGATAGCGGAGATGGCTTTGATGTTGCCGCACACGCTGAGCTGGAGGTGGATAGTGACGCGAGCTATGGCCGAGGTTTATCGTTGCTCGAAACTTTTTGTGATTCACTTGATTATTCGGATGGTGGTAGCACAGTGACGGCCATTTACGCTTTTACTTAGGGGCGTGCATAAAATAACTTCCCGCTTTTTAATTCCTGGGTGCACGCTTGCCTTAGGGGCGAGGCAATAATAGTTTGTCCAATTAGACGAAGGCGCTTGTTTTCTCAGCAAGGCGCTCGAAGGGGCGCATGCCGGGGCATGTAACGCTTTTAGGCAACGCAGTTGAGGAAGTAGGAGGCAAGTATTATTGGATAAAGTATTTTTTCC
>NZ_CEXWTU010000096.1:0-16852 GCF_982758155.1 Marinagarivorans sp.
AATCGTATGATGAATAATTCGGTAAAAAGTATGATGTTAATTTGGGACGCTACACGATTGGCAGGGCTAAGTGTGGGACTCCTAACTGCTGCGCTAACCTATTGATTAAACAGCTTTTTGTTTTGGGTGTCCCCGATTATGTTTCCGAGAACTAAGCAAAAGTTTGTCAGTGATATGTTGGATACCGTTATTCAGCAAGCCGCTCATTAAAAAGCCCAGCCGAATGGCTGGGCTTTTTAATTGGGGGCTACCTCCCATTGTTTTGCTTTTCGGTATACCACTTCAATATTGATTATAAAAATATCAGGCTAATAACTAGAGCTGCTTAAAACGAGTGCCTGTCCCAGTAGTTGTTGTTGTATTAGAGTGACTGTCCATTTTGGTGTAATTCGGAAAAAGTATGATGTTAATTTGGGACGCTACAATTTTAGGCAATCAAACTCTCAACCATATTTTTGTCTAAAACATTCCACAGTGGTGCTTTATAGGGAATTTCCTTTTGAGGCCAAACAATACATTCCGGCATATCATCAGCGTCGCTATAATCATTCATCTCAACAGCAAAGAAAACTTCTTCATCAGTATAAAATGCAACGGTGTTATCTGGATCAACCCCGAATGGATAATCTTCATAATGATCCATATTGGACCAATCAGCCTCAGAAATTTTGAATAAGCTACGACTTGGCAGAGGACCGTACACTGAATCAACAACAAACCCAAAGCCATCAAACAACTCTAGATAAAACTGTTTCAGTTTGAGCGGCAACCTTTCATATAAATCGCTCATATTCGAACGAACAGCTCGCTGCTTTGGGTTACTTCCGCAATATAGATAAATACTATCCTTAACATCCAAAACATATACTAGGTTGACAACCCCATCAAATATAACAGCTTCAACTCCAACCACTGTAGAACGTAACAGTTGGACGAAATCTGGTAAATACTCTTCGAATGGCGACCACAATGAAATAGCCATATTGATTTTCTGAGAAGTAGTACTCTCGAAGATAAAAAACCAATCTTCGGGAATCTTGCCAGACAGCATTTTAAGCTCATCTAAAGTAGGAATTTTATAATCCAAACCAAACTCTTGTAGCTCTTGCTCTAAGTTATAACTCACCATTCTCTCTCAAATAATTATTAATTTTCTGTCGAATTTGATATTGAAGTTTTTCGGATTTACGTTCCATTTTTGTCTTAAATGCCGAATTAACTTTAGTTCCTGACTTTTTATGCTCAGCCCAATCAACCCAATCTTTAGCTCCCTTTGAGCCATTAGATGATTTCACCAAACCAATAAAATTACGCCTATAATTGGCAACTTCAACCATTTGCACATCTGTTAATTTTTCAAACCCAGGCATCTTAGTCATCGCCTTTAAAGACACCGTATGATCCGCTTCAAGAATATTATCTTCAAACCCCAATGCAGGATCGCGGTATCGAGTACTACCTCCTCGTCCTTTATGATTAACCATATTTTGAATTTCGGTGCTAGGGGTTTTTGATCGTATCTTTTTGTATTGAGCCTTTGAAATCCCTGGTCCGCCAGTAAGCTCCTTAGCCCAATGAGGGTCCTTTCCACAGGGCTTAATCTTAAACTTAACACAAGCTGCTAGAGCCGCAGCCGCAGCGAGTTCTTTAGGGCCGACACTACCACCAGATCGTACTCCATCCGCTACCGACTCAACTACTTGCGCCGCTTCATAAGCTGCCACAGCGGGATTAAGACTTGCAACAACATCAGCGGTAGCGGCAACACCGTCAGCTATACGCTTTGTCCGATTCCGAACACTAGCGTAATGAGAACAAAGCTCAGGAGTCTCTGCTGGACAAGTACTTACTGCCTGTGACAGCTCACTTTCGCCCGTAATATTACTCTGATTTTTTGCTTGCTGTCTCTTCGCAGAACGATATTGATTAAATGACTGTTTATTACAGTCACCCTCGCCCCCAAACCCTTGCAAGCATTTATCGATCCAGAGTTCTTCGGAACTCGGCCCCCGCTCACCATATCGGGCTTGCTCGGCCTCCCCAACAGTAGTGCCATTGGCCTCGTTATCCGAAAATTTGGTACTCGGATTAGATGGATCATCTGGTGTTGATGTAGCGAAATCGAGGCTACTAAACCCAAACAGATCCACATACACCCCAGGATTCCCATAGGCATACAAATACCGATGCAAACTAGGCGCCTCAGTCCCTTCACCCAAATACGTATCCTGCGTCAAGAATCTCGCCGAATCGGGGTCGTAGAACCGCGCCTTCATATAAACCAGGCCAGTCTCCGTATCGTGCTCGTGCCCGGTAAATACCTGCCGGTTAACGGATTCGCCCTCTTGGCGTGTAATCGCGCCGAACGGGTCAACCTCGTAAGCCACTTGGTTTTCGCCGGCCGGCGTACTTAAGTTAGCTGTAGTCCCCAAATTACTGTAGTGATAAAACTGCTCGCCCTCGGCCGTTTGTAAACTGAGTAGGCGATCGCCGTAGCGGTAATGCGCTACCGGTGTGCTCGTGCCACTGACAACTTCATCAATAATGGCTTTATCGTCATAGATATATTCAATATCACCACGGTCGCTACCGATATGGCGAATGCGCATGCCGGCGTAATTGTAATCGTAATGCCCCTTGTTTTGCTCGCTGCCGGCGGCACCCGTAGCTACATTTAATAGCTGGTTACGGGTGTTGTAGGCCATGGCTGTACTGGCTGGACCTTGGCCGGTAGCATCGGTTTTACGTAAGGTATTACCGTTATTGTCGTACTGGTAGGCAATAACGCCGCTATTGGCCGGCGCGGTATCGGTAATACTGGCTAGCCAATGGGTTTCGTCGTAAACAAAGGTGCGGTTTTTGGTGGTAACGCCATCCACAACGACAGTTTCGGTTTTGCGGTCGTAACTGGGATAATGGGTAAAGCTATGGCTTTCGGCCGCGCCGCCTTGGTTATGAACATAACCCGTTAGGCGATCCAAATTATCGTAGCTATAGGTTGTGGTGCGCGCACTGTTACTTGCAAAACCATTTTGCAACACGGTTTCGGTTTCGCGGTTGCTATTATCATCAAAGGTGTAATCAAACTGCGATAACGCCGTTTGCGTAGCCGTTAAGTTAACAATTTGTGTGGTGCGGCCAGCGTCGTCGTAGGCATAGGTGGCTTGTGTGCCGTTGCCTTGTTCTACCCGCTCCAACCAGCCATTTTGTAAATAGTGGTAAGTGCTGGTTAAACCATTGGCCACCGCTGTGTGCAACCGATTTCGGCTATCAAAGGTATAGGTTGTTGTACCACCTAAAGCTGTAACACCAGTGCGATTGCCGTTGTTATCGTAAACATAACCTACACTATGCCCGCGCTGGTTGCGCGCGGTTAAACGGTCGAGTAGATCGTAGGTATGATCTGTGACTTCTACGGTACTGCCCGCTTTGGTTTCGGTGACGATATCGAGGTTATTGTTGGCATCGTAGGTGCTGGCAATTGTGACAATATCACTGCCTGCGGGGAAGCTTTGCTGCTCGGGCCGACCTAGGGCATCGTAGGTGGTTACAAAGGCTTGCCCTTTGGCATCGGTACTGTGCGTAAGATTACCTTCGGCATCGTAACCTAACAGGGTCACTAAATTACCCGTGGCATCGGGGTTAATAGCGTCGTTAGCCGCTTTGTGCTGAATATGTTGGCGCTTGCGATTAAGTGCATCGTACACATATTCCACATGGCCTTCGGTACCTTCGTCGTTGGCCGCAGGGGTATATTGATGGGTCAGGTTACCGTTAATATCGTATTCAAAACGGGTCGCTGTGCCGTTGTCGTCTGAGCTTTCGACTAGCCAGTTACGGGCATTATAGGTATGCGTGCGGCGATTACCTTTGGGCTTAGTGGTGATGGCAACATTGCCAAACAGATCGTATTCGAAAAGCGTTGATTCGCTGCCGTTTACGGTGCTACTCGCGAGGGTGCCATCAGCATAGTAGGAATGGCTGATGACTTTATTGGAAGGGTCCGTGGTTTGCGTTAACAAACCTGTCAAGTCGTACATATTATGAACCGTACCCTCACTGAATCCGGCTGCCATATCGGCGGGTAAAGTCATATCCAGAACATTGCCTCGGAAGTCCGATTGAGAGACAACAACATTTCCCCTTGCATCGGTGATGTTATCGACTCGAACACCACTACCTATGTCAATGTCGAAATCTGTGGAGCTCAAACGAAAGCGTTCGCCAATATTATTATCCACCCACTGCGACGTCAGACGACCGAGCTCGTCATATTTACGCTCTGAGGTGATGCCACGCTTATTCGTTTGAAAGGTAACATTACCCGCTAAATCGTAAACATTACTTACCGTTTTCAGTAGCGAGTCTGTAACAAGCTCAATACGATGTAAATCGTCATAATCGGTGACGGTGGTATTACCTCGTCTATCTTTAAGCCAAACGACACTCCCAACGCCGTTATATTTTTTAAATGAGCTTGCATTCAGTGCTTCCCCCTCAAAACTTTGAGTTTCAGCACTAATCACTTCTTTGACACGATTCAATTCATCGTATACAAATTGCGTTTCACGTCCATCAGGTAAAATAGAATGTGTTTGATTGCCCACATGGTCGTATCGGTATTCCGCTATTACTGCATCCGCTGTATTAAACGCCTCATGTACTTTTTCTTTTTGATCTATAGCATCGTATTCAATATGCGTATGCACTTCGTTTGGCCCGCTGGCTGCACTTGACCAGTTTTTTCGAATATCCGTCACACTATTATTTAGGTCATAGGTGTAGCGCGTGGCTCGCCCTAAACCATCAACCTCTTGTAAAAGACGACTTTCAGGGCCATACAGGTAAGTGCCGGTGCGCCCTTCAGCGTCGCGACTAAAGACCTTCTCCCCATATTTTGTGAAGGAGACATTGGTAGTGCCATCTGGATCAGTAATGGACGAAAGCTGGTTAACGGCATCATAGGTATAAGATGTTTCAAAACCCCATGGGTCAGTTTCAGATTTTAAATTACCATTATCAAAGTATTGGTAACCCCAGACATGACTATGTGGTTCTGTTTTTGTTATTAAACGATCAAGATCGTCATATTCAAACTCCGTTATATACGATAATGCAGTATTCTCATCTTTTAGCCCAGTAAGTTTCACATTGCCGGATTCGTCAAAATAGGTAATCTTCTGCTGTAGTAACGCGTTGACTTCAAGTACTTTAAGATTTCGAGTATCGTAGAAGAAAGACGTGAGCTTGCCTTCTTCATCGAGAATGCTTTTAACGTTCCCTACTGCATCGTATTCAATATCTCGGAAGTAACTATCACTTGTATTATCGCTGTGATTCACCGTGGGATGAATCACTTTAACAAGGCGCCCAACTTGATCGTAATGCTCAATAGTTGTTCGGTCTTCAAAATCGGAGACTGATTTAACGACACCCTCGCCATCGATAAATTCATAATCGGTACTTGCGCTATAACCTGCACGATTGAATGTTTTAACTCGTCGATTTAAACCATCGTATTCAAAAGCCGCCGTATTTTTAACACCTTTCCAATCCGACTCGAAAGTAAGATTACTGTTACCGTCATATTCAAACGTTTTCACACCTTCGAGATTGTGCTGACCATCTAAACTTGCAATGCGAGTAACCGTTTTAACGCGATCACGCGCATCATAATCATAGCTCAACGAGCTGTATCGTTCATGCATAGTGCCGTTAATATCAAAAGCATCTCGATTCGTTACGATTTTTTTATTACCTTTATCATCGTAGCTAATGGTTTCGGTATTATTGTTGGCATCCGTTACCAATGTTAATCGATCTAGCGAATCATATTCATAGCTGGTTGTATTTTGTTCCGCATCAGTTTCGCTTTTTCGGCGCCCTCGGCCGTCATTTTCGAATAAGGTTTCAATTTCAGCTGGTGCTTTAATATTTTCGAGCAGCCCATTTTTATCATAATTAAAGCGCGTAGTGTTGGAGCGCCCATCAGTTTTTTTAGTTGTGGTGAGTCGCAGCCCATTAAGACCATGCTGAGTACCGTATAAGTGGCTCACAACCACATCCTCTAACTGTCCCTCCACCGAAGCGCCGCTGACGGTTTTACTGAGCACATTTCCATTTTCACTATCAACGTTGTAGCCTGTCTCATTACCATTCTCGTCTTTTCGGTAGGTCATCACGCCAAATTTCGGATGCCATATCTGGACGACTTCACCCACAGGGGTTGTCTCTTTAGTGACATTGCCGTTGGCGTCATATTCGTAATTCCAAACACCACCAATAGAAAGATCTCGCTTTTCGATTAAGTGGTTTTCGGCACCACCAAAGTCGATACTCCAATCAAACTCTGTAATTTTTCCTTCTGGCTCCTCAACTCGAATGGGGTTGCCAAAATTATTCAATGTATAGGTCGTAGTTTCGCCATTTAAATCAACAATCTCACGAATACCATCCTCATTCGTCGGGTAGTTAATCAAGGCGCTATTTTTTTCACAATGCTCAGATTGTATATCTGTAGGATAACAAATCTTACTAACGAAATCGGTAATAGCAACTCCCGGAGAGAAAGTCAGAACGGAAGTAGGCAAGTTGTCATGGTACTGATAGGCGGTTTTGTGCTGATTAGCATCAATTGTCGCTACCAAGTTAGGCTGACTATCACCCACTTTGGCTTCGTAGTTATAATCTTCAGAAAAAACATCCCGAGTAAAACTACGCAACATACCAACAATATCAAAAGAATTGGCTTTTACGCTATCTTCGGATGTCTTGCTGGAGTAATAGTCAAAAAACAATTGTATATTTTCACTGCTAACACTACCAACATTTGCATCAACCGAACTCAACCGCGCAAAGCCATTACCTGCCAGCTTATAGTTAAAAGCTAGAAATCGGTCTGAAGCATCAGTCACTCGGGTTAATACATATTGAAGACTATTAATCTCAAAATTTGTATCTTCGATTGTTTCTGAAATTGTAGTGAAATCATATGTATAATTAAGTGCATTGCCATTACGATCAACTAATCGCAACAACGGAAATTGGTTGGAACTATTGCGCTGGCTATCGAACTCATAGCGAGTGCCATCCTTAGAGGTATAAACATAACCATCGCGCAAACTACCCGTTAACTTTCCGAAATTACCGCGCTGCCCAGTCCAAGTATTTGTTTCTACATTTTTTTCAAACACCCCGGCATTACTCACTGAGATAAGTGACGGAGAATAATTTAAGCCATTTGGCTGAATGCTCAAGTATTCATCGGTTGTCATTAATTTGGGCTGCCCTACTCCTCGGGTATTCCTTATCCACCCGGGTAGGCTATAGCCATACATTGGTGTACCGTCCGACGATGCTAATACTTTTAAGAAAATATCGTGATTGTGAGACCAACCTTTACCGAGCACACTACTTTGATTCTCAGGGCGCATGTTGTTCGTATAGCTGCGAATGAAGTCAAGCTGCGGCCCGGAACCTTTTAATACGAGATCCTCCCGACGAAGAGTTAAGCTACCGCTATGGATTAAAGTATCATGTTGTATGACTTGACCGAGCATTTCGCCTGAAGTAGAAACTTCAACCTCTCCGCGATAAGTAGCCGTGGAGACTTTACCCGAAATTAGCTCCGTTGTTTTTACAATCACATACATATCCGTTTGATCAGCAATTGAACTAATGCGACTTTCTATATCTGAATAAAGTAATGCAAATATTTTTGTACCCGGCAATACATTAGATTCGTCAAACAAAACTTCAACAGTATTTTTATTATGATCTTGTAGTTCGACTGAAAGTGATGAAGGCTCCTGCACAGGAATATGAAAAGGGTGAAAACTGCCCACAGTTTTATATTGCAGGGTACCGCCGTTCACTTCCGTATCTTTAGGTTGAGCAAGCGATACTGACTTTGATAGAGTAAAATCAGTTGCCCATTGTGAGTCTGCCGAATCCTCAACTACCCATTCTGAGGTTGCTGGATTATCACTAAACGTGTACTTCTCTTCCTTAAATAATGACTCAACTTCTCCATCAAATTTCACAAAATCAGCCGACATAACGATGGTATTTGAACCCTCGAGAAGGTCCGAACCTTTGGGTTGATAAGAGAGAGTCAGCGTTCCAAAGCCTCCAGCCAATAGAGCCTCCATACTTGGCCACTGAGCCAACTCAACTCCATCAATATATAATTTCATAAAATGAGGATAGGTATTCAATGGCGGGAACACATTCGATGCACCACTAAAAACAGTCACATTATTATTTAGTACAATATTAAACGTAGACCAATCAATACCGCTGGCTTGCTCAGCCGTTAAAGAGGCAGACATAACAATGGGCAACGCTGTAATGCTCGTTGTACTAAAATCGAACTCCTCCTTCGGATACTCTACAGGCTCGCCGATATTTTCACCGTCATCCGTTTTATGCTGAACAACTACTCGATCTAATATTCTCGCGACAACGTCCAGCGGCCCTGCAACTTCTCCCAACCTAACATCTACCGATACAATACCGGCATCGTCAGTAACGAGTTCAACCTCGCTCTGACCATTCACTGTGGATGCTAAGTTGCCTTCATCATTAAATCCATCTTCACGCCGAACGTAAAGCTTTACATTAACCCCCTCCATAGACTTAACTCGGAGGTAAGAAAAATCGTTATCAGACCAATCGCCACCGCTATCTTCGCCATCATTAATATCTCGGCGTTGAAACCGCTTTAATCGCATTGAGACATCCGTATCTAAATCCCGAGTAATGTATCCTTTGGCCAGGTTTCCAGATTGAGTTAGCATAACTGGACCCATATTGACCTCTGCAATAAATTCAACGCTCCCGACAGATCCTGCATTCAAGGTGAATGCATAAGGAGCCGCTAAATGCGGGCCATCTTTTGAATTAAATTCATTAATAGTGGGGATTAAGTTGCTGCCATCATCAGTTGTAGTCGCAACAGCACCAACCCAAATACCCTCACTATTCGTTTTATAGTCATTAAATAATCTCCCCCTATAAAGACCTGGGGTAATTTTTAAAAACTGATGCTGCGGCTCGATTTCAACACCTGCTACAGGATTGTCAAACTCATCAGTTACTTGTATTTTTACTGCCTCCAAAGCCACAACCTGGATAGTCAGAAGTAAGCTGTTCGACTTTAAGCTTTCAATCTTTGCTGGAGCACCGGCTTTAGGTTTGACTCCAAATAAAAGTGGCACAGGTGCATTAGGTATAGTTGCCGCGACCACCTGAGGAATGACCACATTAGTTAAGCCAGACAACTCTGAAACAAATAGCTTTTCACCTAATGAATGTATAATCTCAACCTCACCAGATTCGTCCGACTTCGATATCCAACTGCGATTAGATTCTTCACTGTCAATAAAGCCAGCACCAGAAACCACCTTCCAGTGCACTAGAACATTAGGAATCGGAAGTCCATTGCTGTCAAAGAAACCAATGCGATAGGGGTGCGATAATGCAGAACCAACCACGCACCCCTCACCGCCACAATCTTCAAACTGTTTAGACACCACAACATTATCTATCGGCCTATCGATCGTTGACGCTCTCATTGTAACGGGCGCCATACCTGGAACCGTCACAATAATGTCATAAACCCCTTCAACTGAAGGAGATGTAGCTTCAACAGTTGCAACCCCATACAAATTTGTTACTACAACTGCCGAACCAGCATTAGCTAAAGAAAAGCCATTGGATACAGACAACTCAGTATTTTCTGCGGTAAAGGTTACAGGCACACCCGCTAACGGCTGCCCTGAAGATCCTGTCACATAAATTTCAATAGGCTTGGGCAACGTAGTACCTGCGGGTATCGATTGGGCATCCCCACCCAAAACCGAAATGGTCGGGACGCTAGACTCTGTCCGAACATCTAAACCGATACCATAATCAGCACCTCCAGCAGTGCTAGTTACCACGATCGAATACCTACCTGCCTCAGGCAAACGAAAATTCTTTATCGCGCCTCCTTCTTGGGAATTACTTAAGCTAGATCTCAAAATTGCACCGCTAGGCCCCTCAATAGCAACCAATAAATCAGCCGATTCACCATAGGTACGAGTATTGATAGAAACTATTGCATTCTCGCTCCCAATAAAAGAATAGCGATCTTGCTCCACGGCATCTTGTAACGTACCTCGAACCTCCTGCCCATTTACGATAGGGTTCTGTTTGGCAAGTTCTTCTAAAATTTCTTGATTAACTACCGACACCTGCAGAGAATTGCTCTTTTTCCCGTTAGATACCACGTAAATCTCGCCGTCGCCAATGACATTAGGTACTACGACAGCCATTTGTGTCGGAGATACAAATACAATTCGAGTATTAGCTCCATTAACAACGACTATATTATTAAGAACATTATCATCAAACCCATCACCAGAGATAAGCATTAAGTCGCCAGGAATAACAACTCCAGGACTAACAGCCTGAACTGAAGGGGGAAATATAGTCTTGTCAACATTCACAGAAACAGAACTAATCTCAGAGAACATCTCTACGATATAAGCCTTGCCGTTGACTATATTGAAATCGTCACCCGAAGGGTTTCCCTCAACATACTCAACCAGCTGGTAGTCATTATTTGAACTAGGTACATGACTACGGATTGACTTAACATCCCGCTCATCCCCAATCGCGCGCAGTAAGTCATACCCACTAAAGTTCGAGGAAGAACAAGATACGCCAATAATATTTAAACCCTTCTTCAAATCAACGCTCTTACAGTCAGGCGTTCCAAGAAAAGTGACTACCTTTTGTTTATCTGAAAATACAATATAACCAACGCCATGAGAAATAGGAAAATTCTCACCACTTGGCACACCTTTGTAGTAGCTCGTGCGTTCAAACAAATTGGTCAATGGATTAAGCCGTTCAATAGAATTTATCTCAAGTGAATCACCTAAAAAGGCAATCAGTTCAAATGATGTCAAACCTTCAGGAACACTCACGGGATAAGAAAAATAATTTTTCCCTGGCTTCAAAACTATACTGACACCACTGACATTTAACGAATTTGTTATAAAATCAATATTGGCTACTTCACTTCCAGCAACTACACTAATAGGCAATGCAGCCTGCGCGTTAGCTTCAACATTACTTTCATTCGCATCAAACAGTTCTTCAGGAAAATTTATATCTAACGTTTTAGCAATTCGCGAATTTATTCTTGCTGGGTCCGCGGCAATAGGGTCGCCATCCAGTGGCTCTATACCCAAATAATAAGTGCCCGTTGGCACGGGTAACTGGTAACGCCCTTTGATATCAGTAAAAGCGCCTATGATTTTCTCACCGGTCTCTGTATTCACTGCATAAACATGGGCACCCAAAATGGGATGATTATCTCGCCCATCGGTTACGACACCGTTCACAAAACCAAAGGCTAAAGAGAATTCAGTTTCATCAGGATAGAAAAAGGAGCTGTATGCGATATCATCAATCGACAACGTACGGGCCGCACTAACATCATGTTTAAGAAAAGGATGCATCACAGATGTTTCGATTAACGAATGAGCTAAGCCAAGGTGATGCCCAGCCTCATGTAACGCAATAGACTGAAGGTCATTCGTAGATGAAACGCCGGTAACCGTATATCTTAAGCTGGAATTAAAAACCATATCCGCGTCAAAAATTGTGCCGGCCTTATATGTTCCGTTTGGGATATCAGCAAGACCATCTCCATTCAAGTCATTATTTGAGTCATCAATTGTGATCTCTTGAACGAAGGAAGTGGCCATTGAATAGGCCAGTACTCCCGGAGAGAATTCAATCTCCGGATCTGTAAAAGTCACTATATTATAACCATCCAAACCTGATCGCCTTCGATCGATCTCGCCTTTATACTCAAAGCCCACTTGGGCCGTGTCGACTCCCTCCCAACTAGCAAAAGCTTTCTCAAGCTCCTCTACAATGATTTCATTGGCAATTTCTGAACCAGGGTATCCAGCGTCACTTAAATGCCACTGCAAAGGCAGCATTCCGGTATGCCACGACCGATCAACATAAGAGCCATTATTAAAAACTGTAAGACTTCCTCCACCAAAAGCATCAAAACTCACAAAGCAAACAAGACAGTGGAGAAAAAATAAGTTTCTAAAACCGGAAAACTTCACGTTCACAATCCTTTTCGAATGGTTTTTTTAAGTGCATCAATACTATCTATTCGGTTTTGAATATCAGCAGGTACCGATTTTAAATTTTCTTGTGCTTGATTAAAAATAAACACGGAAGATTGGTTTAAAGATGTGCTACCGTTTAACGGCTCCGAAAACCTCATGACAGTTGTATTTTCAGCGCTAATCAATACACCCTCTTCAACTGCCTCTCCGTCATTACGTTCAGAAATTTTGAGTTTTTCTTGCTCTAGTTTCAGCAAAAAATCTTGGTAGGCAGGGTCGTCCACCATAAGAAAAACAGATCCATCCTGATACTCCAATTCAGCAGCAACAAGAGTCTCAGACAAGACAAAGCCGTAAGCAATACAGCCTACCAAGTTTTTCACCAACAATTTAAAACCTTTAATACTCATTACAATTAACCTTCAGCAGCCGCCCATTAAGCAAGAAAATAACCAGAATTATTTCAATACAGATTTTATACTGATGATAAACTCATCAAGCTTCATGTACCTTACTGCAACCGTGACTTCTTCGCTTTCGAAACCTGAGAATGGCGAATACAGTGAATCCACCTCCTCTTTGCCAGAGCTTGCTGTTAAGTACTTTTTCCCGACCGGGATGATTTTCACTCCAGCTTTATCGTCTCGCTCAACACCAAAAGCTCCCTGCCTTAGACCTATAACTTGCCGATGCCCTTTTTCACTTAGCTTAGTAAAAAGCACAAACTCCTCTCCAACAGAATAACTCCCGCCCCCTTGAACCTCCATTTTCACTGGTGCTTTTAGCTGAGGGTGCATAGCGGTGCCTCCAAGTGAAGTAATCAAAAGCGCATCGCCGGAAACACCTTTAATCTTTTCAGAAACATTAAAGCTGTAATCCGTAAATATTTTACCTTCAACCCAATAAGAGGTAACTTCGTCACAACGAGCCACGCTTATATCGTCTGCAATATTTGCTAACTGCTTCAACTCGAAAGTCTCTACAGAGGCGCCGTACGCCAATGAAGAATTAATAATGTTAAAAATGGCAAATAGATACACATGCCCCATCAATAAACGAATCATTTCTTTACCCTTAATTATTCAATTGCGTCGATAATCAACTGCTTGTCTGCTGCATCAATCACACCATCGAGCACCAAATCGTATTCAGCGTAGTAAGCGCAACTGCCGACTACTGCCCCCTCGTAAGAGCTCAAAAAATTCACATCAGCCAAATCCACAACCCCGCTACAATCGAGATCTAACGTTGAGCAGCCTGTTAATGTTTCTACGTTATGAAGTTCCGCAAGAAGCCTATTTTCATTCAGTTTTTTGTAAAAGGTTCGTTCTTGACCCTGCCCCCCTTCACACTGCTGATACCCTCGCCACTCACGTATTTTGACAACCATACCACTATACAAAAATGAATTAACTCCAGCCTCATTAAATAGATTATTGAGATTTATCTGAGCCAAGGACATTTCATTCCCCTCATAACTCACCGTTGCAGATAATGGGTAATTTGAAACACTAGGAATTCCGATTAACAGTATCGACCCAAAACCAGAAACAGATCCAGGCGCGTAATTTATTGTTCCAAATACAATATTATTCACAATGGGTTGGCCAAACATGTCTGAAAACGTTCTACTAACCTGAGTTTTAACCGAAGGGAGTGGTGTAAATTGTGGGTAAGATTCCAGTCCACTCAAAAAATTGACATCGAGCCGATAAAAATAATTTGTATCGGGTTCTAGCCCAGAGACAACGATTGCAGCAATACCATCTATTAAGCTATCGCCACCAGAAGCACCCGCGTAACGCTGAATAACATCCAACTCTTCCCCAGCGCCAAATTGGTCTTTATACACATGTAGCGAAGCACTCAAAGCGGCACTGTCTGCAAGCCAAGCAACGGAAAACGATTTAGTTGTAACATCAGCCACCTGAGAATCAACAATTGCACAGATACCCTTTAGCGGCATGAGGCTACTAAAAAATAAAATAACTATTAGTGAACCAATCGCTTTAGTACTCTTCGGCATTTTAATAACCCACACCATTATCTAATTCCATATTTCAGACTAAACATTCATTCAGCCATTGACTTAATCACAAAAATTTAAAATTTATTGTGATTAAGAGTAACTTTGCCTTTGCAAAAGTGAACACTGCCTGCGTGCCAATGTGCTGTTAAACCACCTATCACAAACCAATATTTACGATTCATTCTAATAACGTGCTTAGAATTAAAAAGCTTCATTTATTAATTACCGCAACCAACAACCTATTATTTCACTCTAATTAGTGCTGACACCAAAAAGCCCACCTTGAACTCTAAAAGCATCAAATTTAGCACCATCCTCACGGCGCTGAACTTTAAACATATAAGTTTGGCCCACGACGAGTCCCGTCCAAGTAGCTATTTGGAGCTCCTCATACCCATTAGTAGCCACAGAATTTTGGAATGCCCAAGCGCTATCTTTACCTTCCAGCTTGAAGTGAAAGCTATCGTCCGAACCGTTTGCAAAATTAACCGTGGCATAGACCGTTAAGCTTGAGGCTGTTGCCACGACAGGGTAGTAGAGCTGACCAGCAGCACTGTCACTCGCAGTCGAATTAATGCCTCCGCTACCCGGCCATAGCATGATTATTCGACCAACTTCATTTTGTAATTCAAAGGGAGATACCGGTGAAGTTGAATCGTATTGCTCCGCCTCGACCACCAACGATCCACCGGCACATCCAACTGAGTCAACACTTGTACCAGCTGGCGTATTTGGACATTGGTCAGAAGAATCAATCACGCCGTCACCGTCTGTATCCTCTACGGGAGTGCTGACATTAAATTGAAGCCAATTTAAGTTGAAGCCACCTTGAATAACAGAGATTCTCAACGTATGTAACCCGGCAGTAGCAACAACAATCTCGCCGAGATTATGCGTCTCATAAACTTGCCATCCGCCCGTGGCACCGATTGAATCAGTTACCAAAGGAGCGCCATCAAGGAGAACACTAAAGCTGCCGCCACCAGTATCCGATGCAACACGCGATGAAACAGTGTAGGTTCCTGCCGATAGCTCAACGCTGTACTCGAGCCACTCTCCAGTCGCTATCCAGCCAACATTACAGCCGCCACCGACATCTCCAGTGTCCTCTACATCTACATTTAAGCCGCCATAACTACACTGCGTCGGCGCACCACTGTTACCGACATCGCTATCCGATCCAGCACTATAGGTTTCGGCTTCTAGACGCAAGCTCGTGATCAGCTCACAGCCTGTATTATCAACGGCTGTACCGAGTGTGGTATTCGGACACTGATCGATATCATCATTGACACCATCGCCATCGCTATCAACCGAACAACCCACTGCGTTCACCGACACGCCTGGTGGCGTCGAAGAGCACTGATCCTCATCATCAATGACTCCGTCATTATCAGAATCCGCCGCACAGCCTGTTTCATCAACTGTACGACCAGGCGTTGTGTCACCACACTGATCCAAACCGTCGAAAACGCCGTCATTATCACCATCTAACGGACAACCGCTGCCATTTACCATGGCACCTATTGGCGTATTAGCGCACTGATCAAGCCCATCAAAGACACCATCGGCATCGGCATCCATTGGGCAGCCCTGCGCTGCAACTAGCGCGCCGATCGGGGTATTTACACATTGATCTATACCATCAAAGACGCCATCACTATCGCTATCCACCGGGCAACCACTGCCGTTTACGGTAGCCCCAACCGGTGTGCTTGCACACTGATCCAGGCCATCAAAGACGCCGTCTGTATCGCTATCTATCGGACAACCAACACTGTCTACAGTGATACCTGCGGCCGTCATGGCACAGAAATCTATGCCATCGAACACGCCATCACCATCACTGTCGGTTGGGCAGCCATTGATATCGACAATTGCCCCTACTGGGGTGGATGGGCACTGATCTGCCCCATCGGTAACACCATCGTTGTCGGTATCCATTGGGCAGCCGGCACTATTTACAGGCTCCCCGACTGGGGTACCCTCACATTGGTCTACGCCATCAAATACGCCGTCATTGTCGCTATCTTTTGGGCAACCAACACTGTCAACTACCACGCCTGACGGTGTCGATTCACACTGATCCAAGCCGTCAAATACGCCGTCACTATCACTATCCAATGGACAGCCTGCTGTATCGACAACCACGCCAATCGGCGTTGAACCACACTGATCCAAGCCATCAAACACGCCATCGGCATCACTATCTATTGGGCAGCCTTGCGCATCAACATTCGCACCAGTAAGTGTCTGTGGACATTCGTCTACACCGTCAGTAACGCCATCTGCATCGCTATCCAGCGGACAGCCAACGCCATCAACCGGCTCTGTATTTGGTGTCATATCACATTGATCAAGCCCGTCAAATACACCATCGGCATCACTATCACTTGGACAACCGCTGCTATTTACAGTCGCGCCAATCGGTGTGTTCGCACATTGATCATTAGAATCAATAACACCATCGCCATCAGCGTCTAATGAACACCCTTGACTATCAACACTAACGCCTGCGCCAGTATTTGGACATTGGTCATCGGCATCTGTAACGCCATCACTATCTGCATCGGGCGGTGGCGCAACGAAGTCGAATTGAAGCCAATTCAAGTTGAAGCCACCTTGAACAACAGAGATTCTCAACGTATGTAACCCGGCAGTAGCAACAACAATCTCGCCGAGA
>NZ_CEXWTU010000097.1:0-16557 GCF_982758155.1 Marinagarivorans sp.
ATATGGCGTAATAGCCGGCTATTGCAAATATTTTTGTAACTATTCAGCCATGCTCAAATAGGCCGGAAAACTGATTATTTTCTGGGCCGTTCAAGCCATCCATGGGCACTATGCAAGCGTTCCTGACGCTTGAATACCCAGAAAACAATCAATTCGCCTTTTGAATGAGTATTATTTCGAGCCCACCTGAATAGTTACATATTTTTAACGAAGGCAAGCGTGCACCCAGGAATTCAAACTCTACCACTTGCCACGTAAAACAAACTTGGGCAGCGCTCAAACCAAACAGATTTCGCTTTTTAATGCCGCCAATGTTCACAGCCAGCAGCAATTACTGCTTACCGCAGCCCCTATTAGCCGCTACACGGTCCAACACGAGAACAGCCAAAAGTTAAAACCTACCGTGCAGCTGCTTTTTAAAAATGACAAGAAGTCTAACCTTGGCTTGGCACTGTCCAAAGGTATTGTCCGCGTGTATCAACGCGATAGCCAAGGCAATGCACAATTTGTGGGAGAAGACCGCTTAGAGCACACCGCCGAAAATGAAGATGTCGTACTAACCTTAGGGAAGAGCTTTGATGTTTCGGCGCAACGCGAGGTTCTTGATTACAAAATAATCAACAACGATAACAGCCACTTTGAATACGAGAGTCACTACCAAATTACTTTTAGCAATGCAAAAGAGACTGCCGTAACAATAAAAATGGTCGAAAGCTTTGACGGCCAATGGACAATCACCGAAAGCTCATCAAAGCACACCAAAGAATCCGCTAATAGCGCAGCTTGGATGCTCACTATCCCAGCGAAAGGCAAACAGACTCTAACGTTTACCGCTTCGGTTAAAAACCGTTAAATTCCTCACATAAAAAAAAGGAGCCTAGGCTCCCTTTTTTTATGTGAGGTTAAAGCGCTCTTATTTTTTAGGCGCTTTAAATTCCATCACTAAAGCTTGGTGTCCATTAGAGATTAGCGTACTGCGCGCTTTAGCTAATTGGGAGCGCGACTTAAATGGGCCCGTTAATACTCGGTGCCAAATTTCACCATTGCGCACCTTTACTTCCTCGGTTCTTGCATCGAGGTTTAATAACAATAACTCCACCCTCAGCTGCTCGGCATCCTCGGCTTTTTTAAACGACGCTACTTGTAAAATAAAAATGCGCTCAGGTTTCGGTTTAGCGGCTGTCTCGCCACCCCGAGGAGCCGCAACCGGCACTTCATTTTCTTTCAGCATGTGATAAAAGTCGAAACGCGGCTTTTGTGGTTCGGCTTTCGCGGGCTGAGCTTGAGCCTGTGGTTTAGCCTGCGGCTTAGCGGCCGCCTTGGGCGGTGCGACTCGGGTTGTCGCTTTAACCTCAGGGGCAGCTTTAGGTGCAGCCACTGATGCCGGCTCGACGGTATCAACATCTGCCAAACGCACCAAAAACATCACAAATGCGCCCATCGCCAATCCAACCACCAACCACATCCAGCCGGGTATAGACTTAACAGGAGGCTCTGGTGCCCGTCGAGTTTTTTTAGCCTTGGGCGCAGCCTTTGTTTTTGCGCGCGGCTTTTTTGCGTAATCGTGGGCCATACAGCGAATAATCTATTGCTAATGAATAAAGAGAAGTAAGGCAATATCGTTTATGGCCTTACTCTGAAGTTACACTCGGGCTTGTAACATTCCAACCAGCGCTTGCGAGTGCCCATGTCAGCCTCAGCTTAACAGCGGCCGCCATTCTAGCCGGACAGTCGGCAAAGGTATACCGTGATAAGTTTGATATTAAAAGTCGGGAATAAGCCTTTATCCACTTAAGCCAAGCGGTCTGCGCATGAGCGGGTGAAGAATTGCTCCCTTACCCCTTACTGCTGATAGCGTTGGATCGCTGTTAAAAAATCATTATTACTGAGTAATAGCTCCCCGACTAAACGTTCAGCTTCATCGTGATCGTGATTATGACAACACGTTTCTAAGTCCTGCGCGGTGGTGATAAGTTGAACTCCACCTAAGTTACCCGCCACGCCACGCAAGGTATGGCAGAGGGTGGCAGCCTCCGCTAAATCATTGGACTCTATTTTTTGATAGAGATCACTAATCATCTCGGGGCTCTGCTCTGAATAGGAGTGGATCAGGGAAAGTAAGCGTCCAGGGCGGCCACGAACACGTTTAAGCGCCCCCTCCAAATCCCAAACAGCCGCTTGCAACTCCTCAACCGCAGCATCAAGCTGCGGCAATATTGGCGGAATCGTATGGGCCTCAGCCGACTCAATAGAAACAACATTATCCGTCGAGAAGTGCACTACCTCCCCAACTAACGGCGTTAACGCGGCGGAGTCGCAGGAGGCCCCAGAAGGAAGCTTCGGCCCCTCAGCCTCAACATTAACGGCCCCTACCGACAACCACTGGTGTAAAACAGCATTCAGTTCATCGGGGTTAACAGGCTTTGATAGGTAGTCATTCATGCCGGCCTCTAGGCAGCGCTCTCGATCCCCTTTTAATGCGCTGGCGGTCATCGCGACAATAAAGATATTGCTATTCTCTTCGCCCGCCTGACCTTGCCGAATAGCTTTGGTCGCCTCAAAACCATCCATGTTCGGCATCTGGCAATCCATAAGTACAAGCTGATACGCGCTTGAACCTGAGGCCTTAAGCAAGGCTTTCAGCGCCTCCTGCCCGTCAATGGCAACATCAGCTACCAACCCAATATCCTGCAGCAGATCAAGCCCAACTTCTCGGTTGGAAACATTATCCTCTACCAATAACACTCGCGACTGCTCAGGCCAGAAAACACTTAGCGGTGGAGACTCATCAATACTTACTACATTTTTCAAAAAATGGTGAGTGACCAACGGGGCCGCATAAGGGAGTAAAGATCCATCTAAAATAACCGTCATGGCATCCCGTAAAATAGAAGCACTCACAGGCTTGCATAAATACCCAGAAAACCCCAAGGCCGATAATTCTTCAGCATCCCCCCTTTGCGCTTGGGATGTCATCATAATCAGAGGCATATGCTGGTAGCGCTTATCCTCTTTCAGCGTTTTACCTAAAGTTGCGCCATTAATACCCGGCATTTGCATATCCAGAAGCGCTATATCAAACACCCCCCTATCGCTATATTCCGCGCACAGCACCATGGCCTCGCTTGCGCTTGCCGCAAAATACGTCAGCATTCCCCATTGTTTTAATTGTCCAGCCAAAATATCTCGATTAATACTATCATCATCAACAACCAAGACTTTTAAACCCTTCAAGTTAATACTGGGTAGCACCATCTCAGAAGCAATATTTTTTTGAAGTAGTACTTTAAAACTGAAACAACTCCCCCCCCCTAAAACGCTCTCTAGCCAAACCATCCCGCCCATCACTTCGCACAACTTCTTTACGATAGATAAGCCTAAACCGGTGCCGCCATACTGTCGTGTATTAGAAGTATCCACTTGCGTAAATGCATCAAATAAATCTATTTGTTTTTCAGCCGCAATCCCAATACCCGTATCTGTAACATGCCCTAAGAACCATATCCCTGCATCACCGTCTGCAACAGTTTCGGCGGTAATTGTAATTTCTCCTTGATGCGTGAATTTCAGAGCATTGCCGACCAAATTAGTGAATATTTGCCGTAAACGCCCAGAATCCCCAAGTACATGGGGCGTGGTAACCCCCGTAATATCGAGTACTAAACCGAGTTGTTGCTCCTCGGCTTTAAACGCCATCGTTTCTGAAATTTCGGATAACAACGTATTTAAATTAAAGGGGGCAGATTCGATAACGACCTTACCGGCATCGATTTTTGAAAAGTCTAATATATCGTTAATAATGGCTAAGAGTGAATGCGCGCTACTCAATGCAATATTTACTTTTCGCTGCTGTTCAACATCCAACTTCGTTTTTAAAATCAGACTTAACATACCCAGCACCCCATTCATTGGGGTTCTAATCTCATGACTCATGCTCGTTAAGAAATCACTCTTTGCCTGCGCCGCACTCTTCGCCGCGTCAATAGCGGTTATCAACTCAAACTCTGTTTTACGGCGCTGTTCGCGCTCAACCACACTGCTCACGACTGTAGTAATCGTACCGACAAATGCCTCTTCTGCTGTACTCCAATCACGTCTCTCGTGAACATTCTCGATGCAGATAACCCCCGTAAATCCTTGTCCATCCGAAATCACAGCATCGAGCATAGACACAATATTATTAGGCTTTAAGTAGTTTTCATTAAATTCAAAAGACCCCGAATGCGTCGAAGCATCTCCGGCACTCAGAATTGAAAATTTTGACAAGTAATTGAAGTATTCGGGATAGTCTGTTTTAAGCAGTACCATACCGGAAGAGAAAGCATCGCCACGGGTATCATATAACGCTAGGCATTTAAGCTCCGTATACTCAGCCTCAAACAACCAAATACTCACGCGGCTAACACTCAGCGCATCCACACAATGCTTTAGAATAGTGCGCGCAGCTCTATCCAACTCACCAGACAAAACATCAGGGTGTAACGTAAGTCCGGCCAACGCTTGGTTATGCCTAACCGACTGCTGATGCGTTAATTGGTGTCGTTTACGCTCATCGACATCCTGAAAAGAACCAAATACTTTCACACAACGGCCATCAGAAAATATAGATTTACCGGTAGAGGAGACCCATATTTCACGACCTACAGCCGTAGTCAGCTGAAGCTCAAGCGCCCACCCTTCACCGGATTCAATCGCCGTTTCCACAGCTCGAATAATGGCGTTTCGGCTTTCGCCTTCTTTATAAAAATTTACGGAATTATCAAGTGTTGGCTTAAAATCATCATCAACCTGATGAATATTTCGTGTAATGGGCGACCAATAGATCTCTTTCGTTAACAGGTCAAATTCCCAAGCCCCTATACGACCTATCTCGCTCATTTGTTCTAATAACGAACGCTGCCTTTCGAGCTCTAAAACATTAGATTTCTGCTCTGTAATATCCGTTTGGATAGCCATAAAGCCTTGCAAGCAACCAGTATCATCGAACATTGGGCTGCAATTAATATCAACCCAATAGGCAGCCCCTGACTTACTATAATTAACAAGCTCTGCTTTAAAAGGCCGACACGCGAGTAACTCTTCCTGCATCATCAATACTATTTTTTGACTTGTTTCGCTACCCTGTAAAAAGTCCTTAGGTTTACGCCCTACAACATCCTCTTTAGCGTAACCTGACATGGCCTCAAAAGCTTCGTTAACCCATTCTATAACGCCATACTTATCCGTGATAACAACGCCATTATTCACCTCTTTAGCAATGCGCGATAGCGTGCGTAACTCTTGCTCTGACTTTTCTTTTTCAGTAACATCAATTGCCGTCGCATAAATACGGCTGCTAAGCGGGTCAGGTGTAAGATTCCACTGCAGTATAAGATAGTGACCTTGACACGTTTGAAAACGATTACGAAAACGAGTGGAGCAATTCCCAGCCGCCAAAGAGTGCAACTCATTCATTGTTGCATCGTAATCATCAGGGTGAATAAAATTAAAGAATGGCTGGTGCAATAACTCTTGTTCGCTATAGCCTAATACGCGAGAAAATGTGCGATTCACTTTTTCAAAATGACCGTTCACATTCGTCACACACATAAAATCCTGAGATAACTCAAAGAAATTGGTTAGCTGAGCACTGGCACTCTCTGCACGTTGCTCAGATTTTTTAATATGATCAATATCTAGATGCGTACCCACCATACGTAAAGGCTTGCCATCACTATCATATTCAACCACTTTCCCCGTATCTAAAACCCATATCCAAGCACCATTTTTATGCCGCATACGCGCTTCGTGAATGTAGTTCTCTGTCTTACCTTGCCAGCAGTTCTCTAGGGCCGCCTGCGAAGCGTCATAATCCTCGGGGTGGTATGCCGCGCGCCATGTCTCTAAACTAATGGGCTCTAATTCAGCTAAGGTATAACCCATTATTTCAGCCCATCGGCTGTTAAAAGTCACACGCTGTGTTTTTAAGTTCCAATCCCAAATGCCGGCCGCTGTACTTTCGAGCGTCAGCTCCAACTGCGATTTATGTTCTTGAATTTCTTTTTGTAGCTGCTCCCGCTCGGTCACATCCCGTAAAACGCCTGAAGATACCTCTCTGCCGTCCAGGGCCGCCACTCTATTCAATGAAATTTCTACCGAGAATACATCACCGTTAGGTCTTAAATGTTGCCACATAAAGCACTGCGGTTCACCTTTCAGTACCCGCCGAATACTCTGCTGCGCCGCGTCCTTCGACTCTCGACCGTCGGTTTGAAACTCGGGCGAGAATTGCAGTAAGCTACTCCCAACAATCACTGATCTATCACACAGAAAAAGAGCTTCTGTTGCGGGATTACAATCAATAAAAATACCATTCTCAATTAACACAACGGCATCATTACTGCCGCTGACCAAAGCCGACATTGCCTCGATTTTAGCGCCGGTTTCTTCCTGTTGCGCCTTAACCACGCAGTTATCCAACACCTGTCCAACAGTGACCAGTAACGGAGCCACAGCTCGCGCCTGCGCAACATCATAGCCCGTTAATCGATTTGCCAATCCCACCACTGCGACCAATCGTTGCTCTACATAGACGGGAAGCCCAACAAAAGTATTGATCGAATCAATATCACTGGTGCAGCACTCACGCTGACAGTCCTCCGGATTATTAATAAATACAACGCCTTCACGCCTTAAAACACTCGACAATATATTGTTGGTATTGTGGAACTCCATCCCACCTTCGACACCGTATTCCATATAGTAATTGCAGACCTCTGGCGGCCAAGAGGTATCCCAAAGTGCGTGTGTTTTTAGATACGGTTGATCGTCTGCGTTGCGCTTAACTTCAGCAATGTAACCATAATGGCTGTCTGTCAGTTCGAGCATTATTTCTAGCAACCGGTAGAAAGCCGCCTTCGAATCGCCGTTATTTAAAAAACGGGACTGAACATCTGCCACCAACGCAGTGAGCTTTGCCTGCTCTCTCGCTCGCCGGAGAGACAGCAACAAGGCGATGCTAACGCCAAGCGCGCCTACGGCAACGGCACTTATAACAACCATGATTAGAATGTTAACCCCTGGCATACCGACTGACCAACCTCGACTTATCGTTTAGCACCCCACAACCGTAAGGCATCACTAAAATAAGTGTAGATCAAAAAATAGGGGCGAAAAAAAAGGCTGCCTAATGGCAACCTTTTAGGATAAAACCTTAATCATTCAATCGATCAACCAATTTTCGCCATCGTTTTTTGCGCTATATCGGTGATTCCTTGCCAATCTTTAGCCGCAACAAGTGCCTTAGGCACTAACCACGAACCACCCACACAAGCCACATTCGGCAATGCCAAGAAGTCGGTGAAATCATTAATGGTCAAACCACCCGTAGGACAGAAAGTCGCTTGCGGTAATGGTCCATTAATCGACTTTAACAACGGTATGCCGCCAACGGCCGTCGCGGGGAATAACTTGAAGCAACTTAAGCCAAGCTCTAAGCCCTGAATAACTTCAGAACAAGTAGCAACACCCGGCAAAAGGTTAACGCCGCTATCTTGCGCTTTTTTAACAAGCGCCTCGGTCATACCTGGCGATACGGCGAAGTCGACACCAATAGCGGCCACTTGCTCGATATTCAGCTCAGACACAATAGTACCTACACCCACGATAATATCGGGGCACGCATCTTTAACGGCTTTAATACAATCCAAGGCAACAGGGGTACGTAAGGTAATCTCTACGGAAGTAATACCGCCTTTTTGTAACGCTTTTGCAACGGGAACGGCATCTTCAACCGCATCCAATACAATCACAGGCATCACACCAATAGGTGCCAAAAATTCTCTAGTAATACTCATTTATCGTGCCCTTCTTTAAATCTATTATTTGAAATCAATTGACTGGGTAAACACACTAGCGCCGTCTTGTGATCGGTCTGCAAGCCCGCGGAAACCACCAAACAAGTTACGACCTAAATCGTGTACTTGCTCCGGTTGTGTTGCCGCCGTGCGCTCAGCTAGCTCTTCATCGCTAACCTTTAGTTCAACAATACCTTGTTCAGCATCAAACAAGATAACGTCTCCGGTTTGTACTTTAGCCAGCAAACCGCCATTAAGCGCTTCTGGCGACATGTGAATCGCTGACGGCACCTTGCCCGATGCACCAGACATACGACCATCAGTCACCAAAGCCACCTTAAAGCCACGATCTTGTAGCAAGCCCAGCGGTGGCGTCATTTTATGCAGTTCGGGCATGCCATTGGCACGCGGGCCTTGGAAGCGCACAACAGCAATAAAGTCGCGATTAAGTTCACCGCGTTTGAAGGCCGCCAAAACGTCGTTCTGGTCCTCAAAGACAATACAAGGCGCCTCGAGCACTCGATACTCGGGTGCCACGGCAGAGATTTTAATAACCGCTTGGCCTAGATTACCCTCTAATAAACGCAAACCACCTTCAGCATCAAAAGGATCGGCCGCTGTGCGAAGTATCGTCGTATCTTTGGAGTCACCGGCTTTTTCACGCCAAACCGCATTGCCTTTATCATCAAGCTTGGGCTGCATTTCGTAGCTATCTAAGCCCGTGCCCATAATATTTTTAACATCTTCGTTAAGTAGGCCCGCTAAGCGTAGCTCTTTAACGAGATAAGCCATACCACCGGCTTGGTGGAAGTGGTTTACATCGGCTTCGCCATTCGGGTAAATACGTGCCAACAAAGGTACGGCGCGCGAAAGCTCGTCCATATCTTCCCACGTTAAAATCACCCCAGCGGCACGGGCCATCGCCACAAGGTGCATAGTGTGGTTGGTCGAACCACCGGTTGCGAGCAAGCCCACAACGGCATTCACAAACGATTTTTCCGTCAACACTTCATAGGCCGGCAAGTAAGTGCCCGCCGCTTCAGTGGACAGAATAAGGCGCTCTACGGCTGCGCGTGTTAAAGCATCACGCATCTCATCACCTGGAGGAACAAAAGAAGAGCCCGGCAACTGCACGCCTAACATTTCAACCAGCATTTGGTTACTGTTCGCGGTACCGTAAAAAGTACATGTACCTGGGCTGTGATAAGACTTACTCTCGACTTCAAGTAAGCGCTCTTCACCCACATCGCCCGCGGCAAATTGCTGGCGAACCTTGGCTTTTTCTTTATTGGGAATCCCTGAAGACATTGGGCCGGCAGGCACAAATACAGCCGGTAAATGGCCAAAAGTCGCGGCCGCTATGACTAAGCCCGGTACGATTTTGTCGCATACGCCCAAGAACATATTGCCATCAAACATATTGTGGCTTAGGCCTACGGCCGCCGACATTGCGACCACTTCACGACTGAAGAGGCTAAGTTCCATGCCGGCTAAACCTTGTGTCACGCCATCACACATCGCCGGTACACCGCCAGCAATTTGCGCAGTACTGCCCATCGCGCGGGCGGCTTCTTTGATGAGGTTGGGATAGGTTTCGTAGGGTTGGTGCGCCGACAACATGTCGTTGTAGGATGTTGTAATGCTGAGATTGGCGCTCTGCATTAAACGAATGGTATTTTTGTCTTCGGTGGAGCAGGCTGCATACGCATGCGCTAAGTTGCCACAAGACAAACGTTTTTTAGGTGGCTGCTCCTCCATGGTGCGTTTCATGGCAGCCAAATAAGGCTGTCGTGTTTTGGCGCTGCGCTCGATTATTCGAGCCGTTACCGCTTCAATCACACTATTCACAGAGTTGCTCCCATTACATTCTTACTGGATGCTGCTTTACACCGCATATCAATCTCGGCCTTTAACGCAGACAACCCTCGGTTTAACCGAGGGTTGTCTGCAAATTTTAGAATTGTGCGTCAACGACCGAGTACACACAACCACTATTCCCACCGATACCCTAAGGGGCGTGCATGAAATAACTTCCCGTTTTTGAATTCCTGGGTGCACGCTTGCCTTCGTTAAAAATATTTGCAATAGCCGGCTATTACGCCATATTTTCGCCTCGTCAAGCAAGCACCCACAAACCCAAATTCCAGTAACTTATTCCGTGCACGCCCCTAAGGTATTCTTGGCTCGGCAGGAATATGCGCTACAGATATTTACTCTAGCGACCGTTATGCCAATGGCGACCATCACGAGCCATAAATTCATCAGACTCTTCAGGGCCTTCAGTACCTGCCGCATAACCGACTGTGCTGTGCTCTTCGCTTTTCCAAGCGGCGCGCATGGTATCAATCCATTCCCAGGCCGCTTCCACTTCTGGCTCGCTCACAAACAAGGTTTGATCATTACGAATCACATCAAACAACAAACGCGAATAGGCATCGTGACGCTTCGCTTTAGCGGTTTCACAGAAAGAAAGATCCATCGTACGGTCGATTAAAGGTACACGCGCATCTAAGCCGGCCTTCTTGTTCTTCATACGAATACGAATGCCTTCATCAGGCTGCAAGTGAATCACAAGTTGGTTGGCACAGTTATCGGTCAACTGGTCACGGAACAAACGCGTATTATTTTGTTTGAACTGAATAACAATTTCACCATGACGCTTATCTAAACGCTTACCAGTCCGCAAATAAACCGGCGTACCCGACCAACGGAAGTTTTCAATTTCCGCTTTAATACCCACGTACGTTTCAACGTCACTCGCACGGCCTTGGCTTTCTTCTTCTTCAAGATAGCCCGGCACCTGCTCAATACCAACAACACCGGCCTTGTACTGCCCGCGCACAGTAGAATCTTTAACGTTGCTCGCATCAATAGGCTTTAAACACTTTAAAATTTTCAGCTTTTCGGCGCGCACACAATCCGCGTCCAAGCTCGCGGGTGGTTCCATGCACACTAAACATAAAACTTGTAGCAAGTGATTTTGGACCATATCGCGAATAGCGCCAGTTTCTTCGTAAAAATCCCAACGATTGCCACAACCCACAGTCTCACTGACCGTGATTTGAATATGGTCAATATGACGGTGATTCCACAAAGGCTCGAAAATATCGTTCGCAAAGCGCAATGCCAATAGGTTTTGAACCGATTCTTTACCCAAGTAATGGTCAATGCGGAAAATTTGGCTCTCATTGAAAACACGAGCAAATTCTTTATCAATAGCCAAGAAGGTCTCTTTGCTATTACCCAGCGGCTTTTCAACCACGATACGGGTATTTTCGCCAGACATCTGCGCCGCTTCTAGGGCGGTACATATTTTCCCGAAGATGCTCGGCGGCACTGCGAGGTAAACAATCAGGCTAGCGCCGTCGGTAAAATGCTCGTTCTTAATCCGCTCAAGACTTGCAGGATCGGTAGAATCACCCTGAACATAGTTCAAGCAAGGGGCAAATTTGTCCCAAACAACGTCATCGTATAAAGCGCCCGTGTTTTCCACAAGCCATTCTTTAACTGTCGCAACAAAGGCATCATGCTCACGCGCTGAACGCGCCATACCAAAAATCTTGGTGTTTTCTGGCATGCAACCGTTAAGCGTCAAGTAGTACAACGAGGGGTAAAGTTTGCGTAGCGCCAAATCGCCATCGCCGCCTACAATCAAGATGTCAGTATTCATACTGGTCACACCTGCCTTATTTACGTGAAAAGAGTGCTTACACCCTAAATTTTTAAGAATTTTGCTCATTTTAGGAGCAAATTATGGGGCAAACTCAGCGAGAATGCGTGCAAAAACACCAGCACGCTGCATTTGCATGACCCGTACAACCTAACGTCAATCACCGTGATAGCCCGGCCAGCCTAGGTTTCATGGGCCAAAGTGCTGACTATGCTGCCAACTTAGCGGGCGGTATTGTAGAGGTTGCTTGGTTGCTTTTTCAACTGTGATTACGGATAATCGCCGCGCTTATTAGCGGGATATTATTCTCGTTGACTATAAGGTTTTGGGCAAGCTCCCTTTGAGAGCTGTACTCCCACGCCCGCCCCTCATTATTCATAATTTAGGAATCCCACTATGATTCGCATCGGTATTAATGGTTTTGGCCGCATTGGACGATTTGTATTTCGCGCAGCGTGTGAGCGCTCAGATGTTCAAGTTGTCGGTATCAACGACCTTATTGACGTAGAGTACCTAGCCTACATGCTTAAGTACGACTCAACCCATGGCCGTTTCAATGGCGAAGTTGAAGTTGTCGATGGCAGCTTAGTTGTTAATGGTAACACTGTTCGCATTACCGCTGAACGCGATCCAGCCAACTTGAAGTGGAACGAAATCAATGCCGACTACGTTGTCGAATCAACAGGCTTCTTCCTAACCGACGAAACTGCGCGTAAACACATTGAAGCTGGCGCCAAAAAAGTTGTGATGTCTGCACCTTCTAAAGACGCAACCCCCATGTTCGTTATGGGCGTTAACCACAAAGAATACGCCGGCCAAGACATCGTATCTAACGCCTCTTGCACCACTAACTGCCTAGCGCCATTGGCCAAAGTTATGAACGATACTTTCGGTATTGTTGAAGGCTTAATGACCACGGTTCACGCTACAACCGCTACCCAAAAGACCGTTGACGGTCCATCAGTAAAAGACTGGCGCGGTGGCCGCGGTGCAGGCCAAAACATCATCCCTTCATCAACTGGCGCCGCCAAAGCTGTGGGCAAAGTTATTCCCGCGCTTAACGGCAAGCTAACCGGTATGGCATTCCGCGTACCAACACCCGACGTTTCTGTTGTTGATTTAACCTGCCGCATAGAAAAAGCCGCCAGCTACGAAGAAATCTGCGCAGCAATGAAAGCCGCTTCTGAAGGCGAGCTGAAAGGCATTTTGGGTTACACCGACGACGCCGTTGTTTCAAATGACTTCGTTGGCGAAAAGTGCACCTCTGTATTTGATGCCGGCGCCGGCATTGCACTGAATGACAACTTTGTAAAAGTGGTCAGCTGGTACGATAACGAAATTGGCTATTCAAACAAAGTGGTTGATTTAATCACTCACATTGCCAAATAGTTAATCGTCTAAATTATAAAAAAGGGAGCCAATGCGCTCCCTTTTTTTATGCCCAACATTCGCGTGTAAACATCACGCCTAAGCCAGCCACCGCTCTAAATCATCATCGTGCCATTTCGTAATTACATCAAAACCGTCTTCCGCTACCTTAAGATAAACATCGATAATTTCCGTCGCCAGTTTAAAAATCTGATGCGAACTGCTGCTTATCTCCGTGCCCGATAGCACATCCATATCCACGGTATTGAGCAAAAACATTAGCTTTAATTCATACGTTTTAATATTGCCCAGTGAGGGTAAAGCCCCAGCCAAAATGGTTTGCATACGCTCGGCCTGCAACCTGAGCTTTTCATGCTGGGTTCGCACACACTGCAAAGCAAAGCGCAATTTGCGATCAAGAAAGTATTCACACTCACCTTTCGCAGCAGCATAAGTCGCCAAGCCACGCATTCGCGCCAACTGCTCGACCATTTCGGGGGTTTGCTTGGCAATAAAATTCAGTAGCTCTATTTGCTTGAACACCTGGGGGTAACTGTCTTCGCCCACCACCAACTCCGCACCGTGATCCTCCACCATTGCCGTCGATACTGGGCGCTCAATCTTTTTCGCCAACGCCGCTATCATGCTATGCAGCTGTTCAATAAAGTGCGAATGCAATTCGAAGTTGTCAATCACATCGTCATTTTGCCAATCGGCACTCACGGTATTCCAAGCATTGTGTAAATTTTGCTGGTCGCGCTCGCTGAGTAAATCGCCACCGGCTTTAGCAAAAAGCTCAAGCGAGGTTAACCGTCGCTTCACCTGCCGCTGCAGTATGGCAAAATCCTCCTCAAACAGCGTATTGCCGGCCAACAAAGCCATCGTCATACCCCGATGGCGCTGAACCGCTTTAGACATATGATGCAATTGGCGCAGCAGCACTATCGCATCTCGCTGACTTCGAAATTGGGTGCAAAATAGCTCAAAGGGCTGATATTGCTCGCGCTGCTTTAGGGCAGTTGTCATTCTAAATACTCTTAATTGGTGCACACCGAGCAAGTACCTACTCAGCTCTTAGCTTCACTTATCTTAAATACGGTCCATTTAAGGACACGACATAGCCCTTAATGGGTCGCTATCAAAGCGATCGGCGCCGTTATCTCTCCCCCTCTCACAGCAACGCGCATGCCAGTAAAGTCGTCGAAGCCGCCGATTAGCCAAAGCAATTTCGCATCCTGCCGCCATCCCCGTTTTATTTAGCTCGCTCAGGCCCTATAATCGCAAGCTTTTTGCAAGGGCAAAGCCTTTGCCTCACTGGGTTAGAGATCAACAACTGATGAACGAGAATTACAATCCGTCCGAGATCGAACAAGACGCGCAGCGTTTTTGGCACGACAGCAACAGCTTTGCCGTTACAGAAGACACCAGCAAAGAGAAATTTTACTGTCTCGCTATGTTCCCCTACCCCAGTGGCCGCCTGCATATGGGCCATGTTCGCAACTACACCATTTCCGATGTTATCTCGCGCTACCAGCGCATGCTGGGCAAAAATGTGCTGCACCCCATGGGTTGGGATGCCTTTGGTTTACCCGCCGAAAACGCAGCCATCAAAAACAACACCGCGCCCGCCAAGTGGACTTACAGCAATACCGATTACATGCGCGACCAACTTAAAGCCTTAGGTTTTGGTTTTGATTGGAGCCGCGAAGTCACCACCTGCAAGCCCGACTATTACAAATGGGAGCAATGGTTTTTCACCCGCCTCTACGAAAAAGGCTTGGCCTATAAAAAGGTCTCCACGGTTAACTGGTGCCCCGTTGATGAAACCGTACTGGCCAACGAGCAAGTTGAAGAGGGCTGCTGCTGGCGCTGTGGTACCAACGTCGAGAAAAAAGAAATCCCGCAGTGGTTTATTCGTATTACCGATTACGCCGAAGAATTGCTTAACGACCTCGACAAGTTACCGCACTGGCCCGAGCAAGTTAAAACCATGCAACGCAACTGGATTGGCAAAAGCCGCGGCGTAGAAATGCGTTTCGACCTAATCCAGCCCGTAGCCAAGCACAAAGGCTTTGAGGTTTACACCACTCGCCCCGATACCATCATGGGCGTTACCTACGTAAGCCTTGCCGCACAGCACCCCATAGCACTAGAACTGGCCAAAACCAACGCCGAGCTGGCCGCCTTTATCGAAGCGTGCAAAGTGCAATCGGTAAGCGAAGCCGACATGGCCACCATGGAGAAAAAAGGTTTCGATACCGGCATTACAGCCGCCCACCCCATCACTGGCGAGCCCGTAAGTGTTTGGGTCGCTAACTATGTATTAATGGATTATGGCTCTGGTGCGGTAATGGCCGTACCTGCGCACGACGATCGCGATTACGAATTTGCCAAAAAATATAACTTAGCGATCAACCAAGTTATTGCGCCTAGCGACGATACCGAAATAAACCTAGCCGAAGCCGCTTTTACCGATAAGGGCGTTTTGGTGAACTCTGGCGAATTCGACGGCCTCGACTTTAACGGTGCCTTTACCGCCATCGTACAAACGCTAGAAGCCGCCAAAAAAGGTAGCTCCACCACCAATTACCGTTTGCGCGATTGGGGCGTTTCTCGCCAGCGCTACTGGGGCACACCCATCCCTATATTTAACTTGGCCGACGGTGGCGAAATTGCCGTACCCGCTCACAAGTTACCCATATTGCTCCCCGAAGACGTCGAAATGGACGGCGTACAATCGCCCATTAAAGCCGACCTCGAATGGTGTAAAGGCAATATTGATGGCCAAGCAGGCGAGCACGAAACCGATACCTTCGATACCTTTATGGAATCCAGCTGGTACTACGCGCGCTACACCAGCCCCAATGCCGACAGCATGCTAGACCCAGACAAAGCCAACTACTGGCTACCAGTAGACCAATATGTCGGCGGTATTGAGCACGCTATTTTGCACCTGCTTTACGCCCGCTTTTTCCACAAGCTTATGCGTGACGAAGGCCTAGTAGAATGCGACGAGCCATTTGACCGCTTACTGTGCCAAGGCATGGTGAATGCCGAGTCTTTCTTTATTAAAGAAGGCGGCCGCACCGAATGGATCGCCCCTAACGATGTCCGCGTAGAGCGCGACGACAAAGGCAAAATGATCAACGCCTTCCACGCCGAAACCGAGCAACCCTTGGAATTTGGCGTCGTGATCAAAATGAGTAAATCGAAAAACAACGGCGTCGATCCCGAATACGTCGTGCGTGAATACGGCGCCGATACCATTCGCCTCTTCAGCATGTTTGCAGCGCCACCAGAGCAAAGCCTCGAGTGGACCGATTCCGGCGTAGAAGGCGCCAGCCGCTTTATTAAAAAGCTGTGGCGCGCAGTGCACCAGCACACCGAAGCCGGCGAGCCCGGGCCCCTTACCGTAGATGCGCTACCCACCACGCAAACCGACTTGCGCCGCAAAACACACGAAACCATCAATAAGGTTAGCGACGACTTCGGCCGCCGCCAAACGTTTAACACCGCCATTGCCGCGACCATGGAACTGCTCAACGAAGTAAGCCGCCATGCAGACCGCGCCACACCGTTAGGTTTAGCAGTAGAGCGCGAAGCCCTAGAAGCCGCCGTTGTAATGCTTGCGCCCATCATCCCGCACGCCTGCCATGCACTAGCAAGGAACCATAGTCCAAACAT
>NZ_CEXWTU010000098.1:0-16551 GCF_982758155.1 Marinagarivorans sp.
ATGGAGCAGTTACCGAGGCATGTAACGCTTTGAGCAACGAAGGTAAGGAGGTCGAAATCAAGCATTAGTGGATAAAGTATTGTTTCCTCGTCCCTTAACTTAAGGTACGTTGAAAAAACTGCTGCGCCTTCAAGTACATCTCTATGGCTAACGCCGAATCGTAACGCTCACCTTCATCGCGCATAAACGCGTGCTGAGCATTCACTTCTTGCCAGTGATAATTCAAGCCTACTGACTGGAAGTGTGTGTAAAGTTTTTGACGCGCCTCCACAGGGACATGAGGATCTTGTTTGCCAAAAACTAAGTACACTTCACCGGCAATATCTTTTGTACGTTCAAAGGTATTATTGCCTTTAGCGCTAGGCAAAGTATCGCTGTGAATATCTGTAGGGTACAAACAAAATGCGGCTTTAATCAAAGGGTTTAAGGCCGCACGAAACGCCAGATGGCCACCAATACAAACCCCCATGGCACCAACATTACCCGTGCAATATTCTTGCGCTTTTGCAAACTCAATAATAGCTTGAGTATCGCTATCATGCCCCTCAAGCGGCTTTTCCCACTTATCATTATTGCCCTTATCTTTACCCGCATCATCATACCCCAGCACAGTGCCCATAGGATTTAGTTCGTGGAAGACTTCAGGAACAACGACCACAAAACCCAACCCCGCTAAAATATTAGCCGAGCGTGCAATAGGTGTCGTAATTTGAAAAATTTCGGAGTAGAAAATAATACAAGGGAACCGTCCTTCTATTGCAGGGCGAAAAACTTGAGCCTGCATAATCCCCGTAGACGTCGGCAACTGAACAAAGTCATTTTGTGTGATCATTAAATATTCTCTACAAATTAATTATGAATTAAGGCAGCCGAAAATAATTCGCGACTTTTCAGGGGTTTACTTCCCAACAACGGCAACAGTAATATTCGCATCATTCTTTTCATGGCCCCACGGTGAGTATCGTTGGTGAAATCACGCTCAGCCATTGCCGCAATAGCAGCACCATCGAAAACTGGCCAAGAAGGACTGCCAAACTCACTAAAGCCTGAGTGAATATCCAAATAATAGCGTTTGTCTTTTTTAAGGGGTTCACCCGTATTGGCATCCACACTGAAGTCAACCAAATAACCCTGCTCTTCAAGCACCAGGAGCTCAACCTCACGCAATAAGGGCTCTATTTGAGGAAGCACAGCTTCAGCAGATCTACTGAGGGAAATTCCCCCCAAACGATTAAGCGTTTTCTGATAGGTGCTATAAACTGAAATGCACGCCTCCCCTTTAGGCATAAGACGCTGCAGTAATTCGTTAAGATAAAAACCACAATAAAGTGCATTGCCGGATAAGGCAGAAGGCGTGTAATGAGCAAGCTCATAATCAATCAATGTTTTAAGCGGCTTGGCGCCCACCCAAGAAATTAAAGCAGGACTAAAGACCGCATAGGCGGCCTTTTTTTTACTCGGCGCTCGAGCCATCGCACCGATCACGCCATAATCGCGGGTTAAAAAATCAACGAGTAGACGGCTATCACTAATTTTACGGGAGTGCAGTAAAAAAGCAGGCTGCAACTCAACTCGCACAACTACTGATCCAACCCTAAGCTGCGCAAAGCGCGTGCGCTATCAGACCAACCAGACATCACCTTCACCCAAAGTTTAAGCATTACTTTCACATCAAGCATTGCCTCAAGATCCTTACGAGCATCAATACCTATTTTTTTAATTCTATCGCCTTTATCGCCAATAATAATGCGCTTCTGCCCTTCTCGCTCCGTTAAAATTGCCGCACTAATATGCACGATATCGCCTTCATCGGCATAATCTTCAATTTCTACGGCGACCTGATAAGGTAATTCAGCACCTAACTGGCGGATAATTTTCTCTCGCACAATTTCAGCAGCCATAAAGCGCATGCTTTTATCGGTAACTTGATCTTCAGGGAAAATATGCTCGCAGGCCGGTAAGCGTTTAACTATTTCCTGCTCAAGAACATCAAGGTTTTGCCCTTTTAGCGCGGATACGGGAATAATTTCAGCAGCATCAATTTTTTCAGCGATAGCTGCAAAGGTTGGCATTAAAGCCGACTTATCATCAACCTTATCCACCTTATTTACTGCGACAATCACTGGGCAGTTAGAAGCCGCAAGGCGCTCGAGCACGATCGTATCTTCATCGGTCCAGATATCACGCTCTACGACAAATATCACCAAATCAACATCCATGGCTGCAGACGAAGCCACGCGATTCATATAGCGATTAATAGCTTTATCTTGGTTGTTATGCTGACCCGGTGTATCGACAAAGATCATTTGCACATCCCCATCGGTACGAATACCAAGAACATTCGTTCTCGTCGTCTGAGGTTTACGAGATGTGATACTTATTTTCTGTTTTACGAGATGATTTAATAATGTAGATTTACCAACATTAGGCCGTCCCACGATAGCAATAAAACCACACTGGGTACTCGGCACGGCTAATTTATCCAATTTTAAGAACCTCTAGCATGGCTTCTGCCGCTATTTTTTCAGCGGCTTTTCGATTACTGGCAGTACCTTGTGTAGCATCATTACTAACAGATACCGAACAGCGTACTGTATAGGCTTGATCGTGAAGCTCACCCTCCACCTTAACAACCTCATAAGCTGGAAGGCTTTTCTTTCGACCTTGAAGCCATTCCTGCAGTATCGATTTAGCATCTTTGGTCGAATTCAACTCGAGACTCAAGGTTCCTAAGCGCTGATCGAACCAAGCAAGAATCAACGCTTTCACATCATCCATTGAAGCATCAAAATAAACTGCACCTATAATCGCTTCAACGGCATCGGCAAGAATTGATGCTCGTCTAAAGCCACCACTTTTTAATTCACCTTCACCCAAGTTCAAACAGTCACCTATTTCAAACTCTAGTGCAATTTCAGCAAGGGTCTCCCCCTTAACCATCAATGCGCGCAAGCGGCTTAGCTGCCCTTCCCGCGCCTGAGGGAAACGCTCAAATAAAGCTTCAGCGATAGTGAAATTCAAGATCGAGTCGCCCAGAAACTCTAGGCGCTCATTATGATTAGCAGAGAAACTACGGTGTGTCAGTGCGATGTGCAGTAACTGAGCATCAATAAATTGATAGCCCAGACGCTTTTGTAATCGTTCTAAATTAATTTTTTTCACTCGGGGTACAACATTCATCCGGTTTTGAAGAATCTAAATGGTTTTTAAATGATAAAACTATGTCGGCATTTGCCAAAAAATTAGTTCGTATTTCATAGTCAACCTTAATAATGGTACGTTCTTTTAATCGCTCGACCTCTAAAGCCTCTGTAATTACGCTATTACGGACACCATTAAGGCTATAGTATTTGCCAAGTTCTGAACGAACGTCATTTTTGCGAATATCTTTCAAATCGTTGGGGTGGCGCTCGACCATGGCCTCAAGCCCCTCAACTACTAGATAATTATCGTAGTAAGCCGGCGCAACAACATAAGCTACTTTAAATAAGAGCGTTGCTAATAATAGCGCAAAAATAATACCTGCAGCGGAATAACCAGCTTGCTTACGCGGTGATTTATGTAATCTTTTTGACTTGTCATTCATCGCAGATCTACTCATTCAAAATACAATCATTATTGTCATGCTCAGCGCATTTACCCTGGCTAAAACTACTGAATCTTACCGCTTCGGCTAAAGCTAGGTAGACTAGCTAACTCTGGCCAATGCATCCAAACCGCAAACGCCTTGCCCACTAAGTTTTTTTCAGGCACAGCACCCCAAAATCGGCTATCTCGGCTGTTATCCCTATTGTCACCCATCATAAAGTAATGACCTTCAGGCACGACCCAACTACCATTAGTGCTCACCCGTGAAGGTTGCGTACATTTTTGCATATTGTGCACTTTTTCACCAAGTGTTTCCTTAACCACTTTGAGAACATCACCACGATAACTGCACAATTTTACCTCTTCAGAGCCAGGAACCTCGGCTAGCTCAGCTTCTGTTAGCTCTTCGTAACTCTGCTTTTCATCATTAATGAACAGTTCATGATTAACATATCGAATTTTATCACCTGGCAGCCCGACTAAGCGCTTAATGAAATAACGCTCCTCATTCGGAGGGAAAAACACAACAACATCGCCGCGTTTTGGCTCACTAACATCAAAAAGTTTTACCCTGAACACTGGCATACGCACGCCATACGAGAATTTATTTACGGCGATATAGTCTCCTACTTGCAAAGTAGGAATCATCGAGCCTGAGGGAATCTGAAACGGCTCAATCAAAAAAGAACGTAAAAAGAAAACCAAGAACAGAACGGGAAAGAAAGATTTTGAATACTCTACCAATGCTGGCTCTTGAGCCTCTTGCTCGCGCTTACGCGCTAACACGAATATATCCAGCAACCAGATCACGCCGGTTACGGTTACCGCGATCATTAGAATGAGGGGTAAATCTATATCCATAATAAAACCCTTTAGCTATCGACTTTAAGCACAGCTAAGAAAGCATCTTGGGGGATTTCCACGCTTCCCACTTGCTTCATACGCTTTTTACCGGCTTTTTGTTTTTCTAATAATTTTTTCTTACGTGAAATGTCGCCACCATAGCACTTAGCCGTGACATTTTTACGCAACGCTTTAACCGTTGTACGCGCCACCACCTGGCCACCAATAGCCGCCTGAATAGCCACATCAAACATTTGGCGAGGGATGAGCTCTTTCATCTTATCCGCAAGGGCTCGCCCTTTTTGATGCGCTTGATCACGATGCACAATGCACGCTAAGGCATCCACTTTCTCAGTGTTAATCAAAATATCTAAGCGGACAAGGCTAGCAGCCTGAAAACGCTGAAAGCTGTAATCAAGTGATGCATAACCACGACTAACAGACTTCAAACGATCAAAGAAGTCCAGTACAACCTCATTCATCGGTAATTCGTAAATCACCTGGACTTGAGAGCCAAGATACAGAATATCCTTCTGCATACCACGCTTAGAAATACACAAAGTAATCACTGCACCCAAATACGCTTGCGGAACAAGAATATTCGCCTGCACGATAGGTTCACGCATTTCATTAATAGTGCCTAAATCGGGTAATTTAGAAGGGTTATCCACATAGACAATATCACCGTTAGCACACTCGACTTCAAAGACAACCGTAGGTGCAGTGGTAATTAAATCCAGGTCGTATTCACGCTCCAACCGCTCCTGGATAATCTCCATATGCAGCATGCCTAAAAAGCCACACCGGAAACCAAAACCTAAGGCATCAGAGCTTTCGGGCTCATAAAAAAGCGAAGCATCATTGAGGGTTAACTTAGAGAGCGCGTCGCGGAAATTTTCATAGTCGTCAGAACTAACGGGGAACAAACCGGCGTAAACCTGCGGTTTCACTTTTTTAAAGCCCGGTAGCGCAGCAACCTCTTGAGTTGACGCATGCGTAATCGTATCGCCAACGGGTGCACCATGAATATCTTTAATGCCGGCAACAACAAAGCCCACTTCACCGGCATGCAAAACACCAGTTTCATGCCGTTTAGGGGTAAACACACCCACACTATCAACGACTTGCGATTTGCCCAGGGTTTTAGAAATTATTTTATCTTTGACCTTGATCGTTCCCTGCTTCACGCGAACAAGAGAAACAACGCCCAAATAACTATCGAACCACGAATCGATAATCAATGCCTGCAAAGGAGCATCAACATCGCCTTGTGGTGGCGGCACCGAAGTAACAAGTACCTCAAGTACATCCTCAATACCCAAACCACTTTTGGCCGAACAGCGAACAGCATCTGTCGCATCAATACCAATAATGTGTTCGATTTCTTCGGCTACCGCCTCTGGGTTAGCCTGAGGAAGATCCATCTTATTTAAAACGGGGATAACTTCAAGGTTTTGCTCAATCGCGGTATAGCAGTTAGCTACCGACTGCGCCTCTACGCCCTGTGCGGCATCAACAACCAACAACGCACCCTCACAGGCCGCTAATGAACGCGAAACTTCATAAGAGAAATCAACGTGCCCAGGGGTATCAATAAAGTTAAGCTGATATGAAATGCCATCCCTCGCTTTATAGCGCAGAGTGACGCTTTGCGCTTTGATAGTAATACCACGCTCACGCTCTATATCCATAGAGTCTAGAACTTGGACACTCATCTCGCGCTCGGATAAACCACCACAATGTTGAATAAATCGATCGGCGATCGTTGATTTGCCGTGATCAATATGGGCAATGATCGAGAAGTTACGAATATGACTAAGGTCGGTCACTGAGATTTAAACCTGCTTCGAAAAAACGGTGAACACCACCGAAATGGCGGTGAAAATTGCGCGCAGTCTATCTCATTTAGGAGGCTCACGCTATGAATACCATCACCCTAAAAAGGGCGCTAGGTGAACCGAACAGTAACTTCGTCCGCCGCTAAGCTAGAGCGAACAACTAGCGGCTGCAACCGCTCATCATTGCGCCACCGATTCAATATACGATTAGCAATCCAGCCGCCGAAAAACAAACCCATAAAAGCCGCGATAGCTACATGTGCATCGCCTGCGGCAGCATTAACTAGCGGTGCTAATAAAACAGCTGAAATAAGGCCTATCAATGGGATTAAATACATAACCAGCGCCACCTTAACAAAAGCACCGCGGTCAACAGCAAGGTCAACATCCTGCCCCTCAACAAAAGACTGCCCTGCAAGCGCTGGAGATAATAGTGCACGCACAGCCACCTGATTAGCCCCGAGCTTTGCCAAAACAGACGTACCGCAACCAGACTTCGCTTTGCAACTGCCGCAAGCACTGGCTTTATCTGCCGCAACCCAAAGGGACAATCCATCTGGATCAAAAGAAAGTACTTTAGCGCGCTCGGTGACCCAGCGATCATCCATCAAGGCGCCGCCTGATAAGCGACAGATGCCGCTACTTTGCGCGCAATCGCTGGAGGAATCTCACCAACAACAGATACCTTGAAAGAGCGCTGATTCAACGCCACCATCGTCATGGCGGCAACCGTTGCCCCGCGCTGAACAACGCCAACAGCACCCGAAACATCTTCTATAGGGGAGACAAAAATGGAAATTGATGCCAATCCATCAGTAAAGCTCATCACCGCTTGCTCATCAGTGGCATCAACACGCGCAGGTACAAAACCAGCAGGTAACCATTGAGGCTTCCACCCATCCCAAGCTTTGGGGGTTGAACATGCTTCTTTGGTGAAAGCTAATCGCTGGGATGCATCACTAACAGAAGTCGGTTGCTCCACAGGCCCGAGAGTCAATTGAACAAACTGAAAACGCTCTAATACCTGTCCCCTCTCACCCGTCAACGTAAGCATTAACGGTAAGTGCGACTCTCGATCAATACCCAAAGTAAAACCGTAGCGGTGCGTGTCTTTTGGAGTGATTTTAACAATATCCACCGTACGATCAGCAACACGATTTTCGCCCGCACTCTGGAAGTTATAATGTAAACCTAGACGCTGAAAAGGCGTATCGCCTACCTCGGAAAACAAACGCATCGCTGCGTTACCGCAATAGTTGCTCGGAAGTTTTCGAGAAAAGTCTCTAGGGCGACCACTCAAATGACGGATACGCTCTTGAGTGCCCTGCTCTTGAACCAAGTGCTCGAAAGCCAGCGTTTCCAGCGGACCACCGAACTCATAGGTTAGCGTACCTTGGTAACTTTGCTGATCAAGCGCATTCGCCATAGCAAGCAATTGCTGCTCAGCCGATGTTGCTCCCTCATCAAATGCAGCATCGGCTAGAGCGCCATTACCTATAGATGCCGTAGCGATCAAAGTCGCAATGAATACTGTAATACCCCGCCTTATAATATTCATCAACACCTACTTAGCAGGTGCCATTTTGGCAGCGCGAGCCATTGGCATTAAGCCAAACTTACCATTTTCGGCACTCAACTCTGCATGCTCTAAAAATAACTGCTGCAACTCTGCATCAACTTCGGCATTACTCAAAAACTGCTGCTTTGTCGGCACTGCCGCCTGAATCTTACGCTGCGGCTCAGCCAAACTACCAAGACTTACGTTGCGCGCTACCGGCGACGGCAAATCAAAACCGACCGGTGCTGTGATAACGGGATCCTGCGATGCTACCAACGACTCATTTCCACCAATAACCGCGAGTGTACCGTTTTGAGAAAACTGAACGCCCGCAACTACAGCAAAAGCAACAGAAGCGGCAATAGCCGACTTCGCCATCCAATCGCGCCAACGACTAGCCTGCACCACAACATTAGAAGCCGTCGATGATGCGGCAACAGGAGCTGCGTCCGCGGTATAGTCAGCCTCTTCATGAATGGCTGCGCCAATACGACCACTTAAATCACTGAGTGATGGTGAGCTTAATTCCTTGCGCATCAAAGCTCCCGCAAGGTGATAACGCTGCCACTTTTCACTCAATTCAGGGTCGCTGACCATACCCAATAAGCGGCGACCTTCAAATTCACTCGCCTCACCATCGACAAGGGCCGATAGGCTTTCGAGCGTTTGCTCTGAAGGTGATGTTTTATGTGTTGATGTCATAGTTATCAAGACTCACTCTATAAACCGTTAAACAAAATATATATGTATTCATGACGCTCTAGCGTAAACAGCGATTACTCATTTTCGCGGTCATCTGCAATAACTTATCGAAAACCAGCAAAGCCTAATCCGAAGAGCAAAAAGTAATCAGTCAGTTAAGATCTGAGACCCTCATATTCATCAAAGTTCAGCCAAAATTCATACTCATTCACTTTGAATAAAAACGCTAATGGCGATTAGCGAATTAAGGGACCGATGTGTTTATCAATTGCCTCACGCGCCCTAAAGATTCGAGAGCGAACAGTCCCAATAGGACACGACATTGCCTCGGCAATCTCTTCATAGCTCATTCCGTCCATTTCACGCAGTGTAATGGCCATGCGTAAATCCTCAGGTAGCCGTTCAAGTGCCTCATAGATGGCCGCTTCCAGCTGATCAGTTGCCATCCGACTTTCAGGTGTTTCATTGTCACGTAAAGCTTCTGCACCCGCATAGAAGTCAGCCTCTTCGGCATCGACATCAGATGCTGGTGGGCGCCGACTGCGGGATACTAAATGGTTTTTACTGGTATTGACGGCGATGCGGTATAGCCAGGTATAAAATTGACTATCCCCTCTAAAATTGGCCAGCGCCCGATAGGCCTTAATAAAGGTCTCTTGAGCAACATCGTGGACCTCTGCGGAATCTTTGATAAAACGGCTAATAATTGCTTGAACCTTGTACTGATATTTTAATACCAGTAGGTCAAAAGCACGTTTATCGCCCTGTTGAACGCGCGCCACCAACAATTCATCCGCCGAAGGCTGATCATTCGTGGCCGGCACGGAAGGCTCGGTCATAGCCGACTCCCTATTAATACTCATTTTATGAATCTAACCACCGCAATTGAGCTGCCCCAAAACAAAGGCATATTATTATCGCTCTACAAGATCCCACTAAACGGGGTGCGGCACCGAATTGCTCAACCATACATCTCACTCATTAATTATCATGGCAAAACAAGTCAGTTCCGACGCATTGCAGAATTGTTTGTATCCACTAAAGACTTTGGGAGTGTTGCAAAGTTCAGCCTCTGGCATTAATAATGACCAGTCCTGATGAGCGAGCTCATTAAACCTTCGTTGAATAGTTAAGGCAAACCCTTTCGTGACCCAGCCAATAACCGCAAAACAAAACCTTTCTAACGCCACCGACAAGGCCTTACATCATTGCGATGTGCTCGTTATCGGTAGTGGAGCCGCCGGATTAAGTCTAGCGCTGCACCTCGCCAAATACGCGAAGGTTACGGTGCTGAGCAAGGGGGCTTTAACGGAAGGATCTACATGGTATGCGCAAGGCGGAATTGCCGCCGTGCTCGATGACCAAGACTCCACCGAGTCACACGTCAAGGACACCCTAGCCGCTGGGGCTGGCCTGTGCCATGAAGATGCCGTGGAATTTACCGTCGCGCGCAGCAAAAATGCAATCAAGTGGCTAGTGGAACTCGGTGTTGATTTCACTCGCTCAGCCGAGGGCGATTTTCACCTCACTCGTGAAGGCGGCCATAGCCATCGCCGTATTATTCACAGCGCCGACGCCACGGGCAAAGCGGTACACACAGGGCTGATCAACAACGCCCTTACCCACCCAAACATCACCCTACAAGAAAACCGCGTAGCGCTGGATTTAATACAGCAACCCGACCCAGCCAGCCAAAAGCAACGCTGCGTAGGGGCCTACGTTCTTAATCGCAACGAAGACGCCATGGAATGCTATACCGCCAAAGCCGTGGTATTAGCCTGCGGAGGTGCCAGTAAGGTGTATTTATATAGCTCTAACCCCGACAGCGCGAGCGGCGATGGCATTGCGATGGCTTGGCGAGCCGGTTGCCGCATTGGCAACATGGAATTCAACCAATTCCACCCCACATGTTTGTACCACCCCAAAGCCAAGTCTTTTTTAATGACCGAAGCTTTACGCGGAGAAGGCGCGGTACTCAAACGCCCTAACGGCGAACGCTTTATGCAAGACTTTCACCCCCAAGCCGAGCTTGCCCCACGCGATGTTGTCGCCAGAGCCATCGACCACGAGATGAAGCGCTTGGGCGCGCCCTGCATGTATTTAGACATTAGTCATCGCGAACCCGCATTCCTAGAAAGCCATTTCCCCACAGTGATGGAGCAATGCAGAAAATTTGGCATCGACATTACAAAAGAGCCCATTCCGGTCGTTCCCGCCGCCCACTACACCTGCGGAGGCATTGTGGTGAATACTCGCGGGCAAACGGACCTTAACCACCTGTATGCCATCGGCGAAACCTCATTTACCGGCCTCCATGGCGCCAACAGAATGGCCAGTAACTCCTTATTGGAATGCATTGTTTACGCACAGTCCGCCGCCGAAGACATTATCGCCAAGCTAGCCAACACTCAGGAGCCCTTAGCCTGCAAGCCTTGGGATGAATCACAAGTCACCAACTCTGACGAAGATGTTGTGATCTACCACAATTGGGATGAGATTCGTCGATTCATGTGGGATTACGTCGGCATTGTGCGAACACATAAGCGCTTAGAACGCGCCCTTCGCCGTATTCAATTACTTCAATCAGAAATACACGAGTATTACGCTAACTACAAAATCAGTAGTGACCTTATTGAGCTGCGCAACCTTGCCATGGTCGCCGAACTCATTATTCGCTCAGCCATGCTGCGCAAAGAAAGCCGCGGCCTGCATTACTCACTCGACCACCCAGAACAAAGCGACATTGCAAAAGATACGTTATTGGTGCCGGCTAATTTTGCCAATCAAAAAATCTTTGTTTAACCACTCTAGCTAGAGCAGTCAATGGCGCTATACCAAGAAGGTAAGCGCCCAGAATCGAGTAACGCAACGCAATAGCGGCGTGAAAAGTTAATTACACAACGTGAGACCTAGATAAAAGTTGCAAAGGAATTGCTAGCCTATACTAACGCTCGCATTACTAAGGCCATGATTTGATTCACTGAGCCTTCCTACGGAAACAACAAAACCTATAGGCAGAGATCTAGCGGTTTATAAAAATAAGGCAATCCGACGTGAAACAAGCTTTACCGCTGTTATTTAGCTTCATGAGCTGTACCGTATTTGCGGGAAGCTTCGGCACCTACGACCCGCGCAGCCAAGCCATGGGCGGAACTGCCGTTGCCGTTGGCAGCGTTGGCATGGCCGCAGGCCACAATCCCGCACTGCTAGGCCTTTTTGATGATGATGAGGATAAAAGCCGCAATGGTCACTATTACCTGCCCTACGCTGTCGGAAGCCTCTCGCAAGTCGCCATAGACAGCCTCAATCTGCTAGAAGATGAACTAGATGTTGTTTTTGATAATGCCTTAATCAATTACAACAACAACCCAACCCAGAACGGTGCAGCAACGGCTAGCACCGCAGCACTCAACCTTGAAAATGGCTTAAAGAGCATAGCCAATGAAGATATTACATTTAGCGCATTTATTCCCCTTATAGCCGTTGCCGAACCCTCCAAAAAAGGCGGAGGTGGATTTTATTTAGGCTCGCGTATTGAAGGTGGTGGCCGAAGTTATATTCCAGACGAAGACATTGAGCTTTTCGATGATTATGTTGAGGCACTCGATAATGTTGCCAATGGGGGATACTGGCGAGACGCTCACCCCGAACTGTTTAATGCGGATGAAGGTTATGTGGATTTTGCACCACCGCCCCTTAATGACCCTTTTGATGATATAGAATCAGGTGCCGATTTACGCGGCCTTATCATCAACGAAGCCGCTGTCGCTGGGGCACTTGGCTTTGATTTTGACCGCATGATAATCGCCATTGGCATTACACCTAAAGCCATGCAAGTTCGCGTTTTTGATGAATCACGACAAGTCTCCAACGATAACCTTGAAGTTGAAAACAGCTCTGAACCTCACCTTATGTTTAATGCCGACATCGGCGTGGCGATCGACTTCGAATCTGGTGTTCGCTTAGCCTATGTCGGGAAAGACTTATTTTCTCGCTCATTCACCAGCAATGCTGGCGCCATTATTGAACTCAACACAAAGCACCGAATGGGCTTTGCCTACCTTACTGAACAGTGGCAAATAGGTATGGACTACGACATGCAACTTAACGTACCTAACGCGAGTGAAAAAACAGGTCAATTTTTATCCTTTGGCGGCGAATACACACTGTTTAACCACTATGATCTTCGCCTAGGCTATCGCTACGATACCGATAATCAACTACCTGCAGCGACAACACTCGGCATTGGTGGGCACTGGGGGCCTGTCTACCTCAACGCCAGCTACCTTAAAAGCGCCGAAGAACAAGGCGGCGGCTTACAGCTTGGCTTTGCTTTCTAAGAGTTAGAATATACCCAGCGACGGCCCATGGGCTGGTAAACTAGCTTCTTTGTTTTGATATTGAGAACACTATGACCCCGGTGACTACCGCCCCCCTTTGGCGACGCTTTGCCGCCCTAACCTACGACAGCTTAATACTACTCGCAATTAGCATGGCCTACGGCGCACTGGTAACAATGCTAGGATCCTTTGCGGGGGGCGCCACCGCAGCAGGGCCAGACTACCAACCCATGTTTAAAACAGGTGGCGCAGGAGAACTGGTTTTATTAGGCTGGATATTAAGCTTGGCCAGTTTTTACATCGGCTTCTGGTACCGCTCCGGGCAAACCGTCGGCATGCGCGCTTGGCGCTTAAGCCTTGTCGACATCAACAACCCGAACCAACACCTCACTTTTGTACGCTGCTGCCAACGAGCCGCCTGGGGCATACTGAGCTTTAGCTTTGCGGGCATCGGTTATTGGTATCGGTTCTTCAATAAAGAGGGGCAATGCCTTCACGACAAGCTGACGCGCTCGGCGGTTATCGTCACACCTAAAAAGCCATCGTAAACACGCTACCTAGGATTCATCAAGATAAGCGGCCTCTATTCGCGATAGCGGCCCTGCTTGCCGCCCCTGTTAGACCAACGGCCCCCTCTCAAGCCGGCCAACCTTGGTATTTCCCCCAGCAACACTTAATTTTAAAGGTAGCCGCGCTCTCTACGGCACAGACTTTAAATACAGTATTGCTACGGCCAATATCATGCGTTTTTGCCATCAACCTATTATCAAGCCAGCACTGTCGGCACACCCTCGACAAACACACCCCCTGCGCGCGAGTAAAAGACGTAACGCGCAACAAGGCGTCACATTAATTTCACTGTTAATAGGAATGTTAATTTCTATTTTTAGTGTGCTGAGTATTTTAGCCCTCTATAAAAACTTAGTTTCAGTTTCTATTAGTGCCACTGCCGACGCCTCTCACGATGGCCAAGTAGCGACCGCACTGCTAACAGCGCAACTTGAGTTACAAAACGCCGGCTATGGCATCGCCAACGCCGATGAGTTACACCTGAATACCAACGATGATGGCAGTGAGATTCGGTGGAGGTATTACGATAACGGCGCCTATCAATGCCGATCTATTCGCGAAATAGCCATTGACGACAACACCCGCTCACTCGAATTATTTGAAGCCAACAAAAACTGTAGCGAATCCTCTGAACTCACCACAGTAGAGTGGAAATCACTCGCCGTTTTAACAAAAATTAGTCGCATTGAAACACTCCCCGAACAAATTTTTACATTCAGTATCGGTACCACCGAATGCTCACCTTATGGCGTTGGCGCGACCGATAAGCACTTAACGGTCTCGATGAGCGCTGTGGGCAGCGCCGACTTCCATAATGCGACCAGCGACATTAGCGCAACGAGTTACAGCCTATGCCTTGTAAGCACCCACCCCGCCTAATGCCTTTTTATCCGGCTCAAAAAAAACAAGCGATGAACCTCAAAGGCTCGCTGGGCGCTTACAAACAACGTGGCGCCGCTACAATACTGATCATTCTCATTGTCGGCATATCGATGATGGCCTTATCCATGAGTACTGTCCGCAACGTTAAAAGCACACAACAAAAACAAGTGGCCGCTCACGCCACTACTCACGCTCAACCACTGGCATGGACAGGCGTTGAGATTTTCCGCGCTTACTTAGAGGAACTTAGCGAAGAGCAATTGGGCGAACTAAAACCCAGCAACGAAAAAACAACTATTCAACTGTCGTCGATCAATGCCAACAATGCATCGCTGTCAGTTACCCTTTTAGAAGCACCCAGTGTTATTAAAGAAGGGGAATTCGAGTATTACCAAGTGCCGGTAGCCATCACTGCCTTCGATTACTCCGCCGACGCAAGCGCTTCAGTAAAAGCCGTTTATTATGTGGCTCCGTTTGGGGGCAAAAACTGTATAGATTGCCTAACCCTAGACGCCATGCTGGACTTTCACGATGACCTCGACATTGAAGGTGACATCACGATCAAAGCACCGGCCGGTACCAGCTCAACATTTAATGTTGACGGTAATGTTGCCGCTCTGAATATCAGTTTAAATCAAGTTAATTATTTAAACTCTACGGGCAGCATCGCCCTCTCCTCCAACACGTTTATCGACGAACTCTACGCCAACGGCAATATTATACTCACAGGCTCGGCCAATACGACTCAGGCCTCGGCACTAGGAGATATAACAATGTCAGGAGGGACTTGGGCAGACATATTAAGGGCTAACAATAACGTAATCCTCACGGAAGGTGCGCAAGCGAAAATATCGATTGATGCACTAGGTACAATCAATAACGACAGCGCATCAGCACAAGGGCTTGCAACAGCAGGTAAGGACATTTTAGTGCCCGCCAATGGTGGCTCGATGGCACAGGCTTTCGCTGTCGGAAATGTGGATATTGCAACCGGAGCGATGACTATTCCTCACATAAAAGCCAAGGGCAATGTGGCTTGCCCTAGCACTGGCTGGGAAAAATTTAACAGCATTCGCGCGCAAGGCAATGTGATTAACTGCCCTATCGATGACCCCGATGCAACTCCGCCCGAAACTTACGACATTATTGAAAATACGCCGTTCAGCATCAAACTAATGTCGCCGCTAGTAGAATTTTCGATGCCGAAACCCTTCGTAGATGTTTGGCCGCTGAAGGATTTCGCAAATTATGTGTTCACCCCCGAAGGTGACGCTATGCGCGTACTAGTAAAAAATGTTAATGGCATAGAGGATGGTAATTACTACCTTGCAGACTACCCACAAGGTAGCCGCAATTTTCGCGATTACTTATGCGAAGAAGTCGACAACGCTGGCATGTGTATTACGCCCGCGACACCGCAGGAAGCCAGAACGCTTTGTTTTGGACACTCTGAAAATGATGACTGCCTGAACTACAACGCCAGCGAACAGCTATGGTCATTTAATGGTAAAAGTTCGCTCCCGGGCGTAATGTGGTTTGAAGGTAACTTAATGCTTAACAATGGCGTTTATTACAGTACTTTCCTTGTCAGTGGCAATATAGAAACCGGGGGAGGTATGGTGACCTCGGCGGCAAACTTCGCCAGCTATGTAAGCACATGTGGGCTCGACTACCCCGTCAATAAAAATACAACCGGAGATTTTGACGGTTTATATCCCACAAATCTTTGCAACGCTGCAGAATTGAAGATGAATTATAACCCCGTAGGTAACATCGCATTAGCTGCTGGCGGCACGCCCCCCGGTGGAGGAACTTACAGCGGCGGTGATATTGCATTGGGCTCAAGCAATCAAATTAATGGCACAATAGTAGCTGGCGGACACCTGACAACATCGGGGCAAACCGTTGTAAGAGGCTACGTAAGCGCCACCTCACAAATAGGTAAAAACATCGGCACGGATCATAATTTACTCGGCGCATCGACAACGATTGATCTTGAAAATTTACCGAGTGGCTACAACCCCACGACGATACCTCCGATGCTACCCGAGGACCCGGACGATAATACTGGCGGCAAAGGTTTCTCAAAGATTATCTGGGCGAAATACCTGTAGCGCTTAGGTGGTATAAATAACCCTAACTTGCGCTATTAACGTGCCTATAGGGTTAGGCTCCTACTCCAGCCCTTTCAAGGTGACTTTTTAACCAGTTTTTCCTTCGCTAATAGCTT
>NZ_CEXWTU010000099.1:0-14350 GCF_982758155.1 Marinagarivorans sp.
AGTTACCGAGGCATGTAACGCTTTGAGCAACGAAGGTAAGGAGGTCGAGATCAAGTATTAGTGGATGAAATATTGTTTCCTCGTCCCTAAATATGAGTGATGAGGTTCGACTGGGCAAGTGAGTACTGAGACTGTAACAAGAATTTTTTAAGAACTGGGGGGGAGTGGTGCCGGTAGGCTAAAGCTTATTTTTGTTCCGTTGGTAAATGAGTCGTCTATCCAGATCTCGCCGCCGCGTTCGAAGATGTATTGGCTGCAAAGCATCAAACCGATTCCTGCTCCGTGTTCGCCCTGTGAGCAAGGCTGGCTGTTAACGGCTTTTTTAAATAAATGTGTGCGTGCATCGGGAGCAATTGCATCACCATCATTAGCTACAGAGATAATAATTTGCTGGTGGGTATTGGGGGTGTCGGTGGCAGTAATCCAAATATTGCCGCCAGTAGGGCAATATTTGGCAGCGTTGGAAAGTAAGTTGCGCACAACTGTTTTTACCATGGGCGCGCTGGCTAGGACTTGGCTTGTGCTAGGTACTTCACAGTGAAGTACCAATGCCTTGTGTTGAAACATATCATTGGCGAACGCGATATTTTCACTAATTAATGAAGCGACGTTAATAGCGGTGGGCTCGCTGTTGGGGCTGCCCAATTGCGCTTGCGACCACTGTAAAAGTTCTTCTAGCAAGTGGTAGGCGCTTAACGAAGACGACAGAATGTTGTGTGCAGAGTGTGCAATACGCTGTGGGGATAAGTCCTCAGTCCGGTTTGCCAAAATCTTACTTAAACCCAGTATCGAGTTGAATGGTGTTCTTAAGTCGTGGGCCACTAACGATAAAATGCGCTCTTGCTCTTTGTGCATACGCTCTAGGCGGCGGTTGCGCATGCGCAATTCGAGCTGGCTAATTACTTGTTTCGAGAGTGCGATCAGCGCCGAGGTTTGCTCTGGGCTAAGGTGGTGCGGTTTTTGATCGATAACGCAAAGAGTGCCAATAGGGTAGCCATCGGGTGTGATGAGCGGTGCGCCAGCGTAAAAGCGAATATCGGGTGCGCCGGTCACTAATGGATTGTCGGCAAAGCGTACATCTTGGGTGGCATCTGGAATTTCGAATACACCATCTTGCAAAATAGCATGGGAGCAAAAGGCAATACTGCGTTCGGTTTGCGCCGCATCTAAACCACGGCGCGATTTAAACCACTGGCGCTCAATATCGATAAGGCTTACGAGCGATATCGGCGTGCCACAAATCTGGCCTGCCAGTAGGGTTAAGTCGTCGAACACGGCTTCGGCTTCGGTATCGAGCACCTCGTAGTGCTCAAGTGCTTTGAGGCGTAGTGTTTCTTGTGGATGTAAGTTGGCACTAATCATGATTACGCCTAGAATCGCGTTGGCGACAAATATGGACAGTTTTCTGCGATCCCCTCAAATAATAATAGATGATGCTTAGACGATTTGCTTAGAATCATGGGCTTAAATGTTATTGTCAGTGTCACATTAAGCAATGCTAGAATGCGCCTTATACATACATTCGTGAGGTAATTGCATGGCCCAGCTTCCCCATTCCCTGAGAGATAATGTTCGTTTATTAGGTGAGTTACTCGGTGACACTTTGCTTAAGCACGAAGGTCCTAAAATCTTTAAGAAGGTTGAGGATATTCGTAGCCAAGGCAAGCATGTTGTGGGTGAATCGGCTGATGCGAAAGCGTTACTAACGCTACTAAATAGTGTGGAAGATCATGAAGTGCTGCCGATTACGCGCTCATTTAATCAGTTCCTCAATTTGGCGAACATTGCTGAGCAAGAGTTCAGCGCCAGTATTGAAGCGGGTACAGATGACCATCTCGATGAGTTACTGATTAAGCAGGTTGCGGCTTTAGGTAAGGACGAGCTGGCTAAAGTCGTGAATGGTTTGAAAATTGAACTTGTACTCACGGCTCACCCTACCGAAGTGACACGTCGTACACTGATTCATAAGTACGACAAAATTGCCGATAGCCTTAGCAGTCTTCGGCGCGCAGACTTATTACCTCACGAGATTTCACACGAGCAAAGCAATCTTAGCCGCTTGATTGAGGAGATTTGGACGACCGATGAAATTCGTAACGAGCGCCCCACGGCTGTGGATGAAGCACGTTGGGGTTTTGCGGTTATTGAAAGCAGCTTATGGCAAGCCGTGCCCGATTTCATTCGTCATTTAGATGGCTTGTCGCGCAAGCGTTTGGGCAAGGGCTTGGGGTTGAATGCGGCTCCGTTTTCTTTCTATTCATGGATGGGTGGGGACCGTGATGGCAACCCGAATGTAACCCATGATGTGACCGAGAAGGTGATGCTGCTTGGGCGCTGGATGGCGGCGAGCCTGTACCTTAAAGATATTAAAAGCTTGGCCGGTGATTTAAGTATGACCGTGGCCAGTGCCGAGCTTATGGCGCAGCTGCCAGAAAGTTCGAAAACCCCTTACCGAGAGTTGCTTGCACCTGTGGCTCGGTTGCTGGAAAGCACCGTCAGCTGGAGCAACGACAAGTTGCGAGGCAATGATGTTTTTGCGGGTAATTATGAACTTTTCACCGAGCGTACACAGGTGTTGTCTGCCCTAGAGCTTTGCCATCGTTCATTGTGCGAGCAAGGGCTAGAGGATATCGCCAACGGGCCGTTAACAGATTGTATTCGTCGTTTAAACTGTTTTGGTATCAACCTTGTGCCGCTGGATATTCGTCAAGACGGCGAGCGCCATGTAAAAGTATTGGATGAGTTGACGGAATATCTCGATATGCCCGAGTATCGTGGCAAGGGTAGTTATATCGAGTGGGATGAAGAGGCGCGCCAAGCGTTTTTACTTGAGCAGCTCGATAGTAAGCGCCCTCTATTCCCTCGCGATTGGCGTTGCAGTGATGATTCACAAGAAGTCCTCAAAACGTGCAAGGTCATTGCTAATGAGCCACGAGAGGCACTTTCGCATTATGTGATATCAATGGCGCAGCAGCCCTCTGATGTACTTGCGGTTGCATTATTACTGAAAGAAAGCGGCATGACGTGGAATATGCCTGTCGTGCCATTATTTGAAACGCTTGACGATTTAGATCGTGCGCCCAGTGTTATGAACCGTTTGTGGCAAATGCATTGGTACCAAGCTTATACCGAAGGCCATCAAACGGTGATGATCGGTTATTCCGATTCCGCTAAAGATGCCGGTAAATTAGCGGCCACTTGGGCACAGTATAAAGCGCAAGAACAGCTAGTGACGATTGCCGAGAAGTACGGAGTGCAGTTGGTATTATTCCACGGCCGTGGCGGTACTGTTGGCCGTGGGGGCGGCCCTGTTGAAAAAGCGATGGCGTCGCAGCCTCCGGGTTCTGTGAAAGGCGTTATACGCGTAACGGAACAAGGCGAAATGATTCGCTATAAGTTTGGTCGCAAGCGCGTTGCGTTTAAAAGCTTATCGACTTATGTCACTGCGAACTTAATGGCAACGCTTGCTCCCGATGCTGCACCTAAGCAAGAGTGGCGCGATTTAATTGAAGCAATGTCGAAAGTGAGCCTAGAGGCTTATCGAAGCGTTGTGCGCGGTAATGATCAATTCGTCGAATACTTTCGAAGCTTAACGCCCGAGCAAGAACTTAGTAAGCTGGCTTTAGGAAGTCGCCCTGCAAAACGCAAATCAACAGGGGGCGTCGAAAGTTTGCGCGCAATCCCTTGGGTTTTTGCCTGGACACAGGTGCGTTTAAATTTACCGGCTTGGTTGGGTACCCGCCAAGCGCTGGTTTATGCTCGCGAAAATTCTCCTGAGCTACTGCAGGAAATTCTGACTGATTGGCCATTTTTTGCTAGCTTTATGGATTTGTTAGAAATGGTATTGGGCAAAGCAGACTTACAGGTGTGTGCACATTATGAAAACCAATTGGTGGATGAGTCTGTACGCCCGCTAGGTTTGCAGTTACGCACCGATCTGGCGGACCTTAGCCAGTTAATTTTGGAGATTAAAGGGCAAGAAATGTTGCTCGATCACGACCCAGAATTACAAAGCACATTAAGTGTGCGCAAACCGTATGTCGATCCGTTGAATTTTTTACAGGTTGAGCTATTAAAAAGGGAGCGTAAAGCAGGTAGTATTAGCGCCGATTTAGAGCGTGCGCTTAAGGTGACCATGACGGGTATCTCGGCGGGCATGCGCAATACAGGCTAAAACTCACTGAGTGAGCTCTAGCCTCTCGCGCAAAAACAACCACAATGTTTTTTTATGGCCAATTCACTCGGGGGCGTTAATTCCCCGAGTGATGCAAGACCTAAGGCAAGAGAAATCCCATGTCCACTACATTGAATGCTCCTGATGTACAAGAGGTTGTCTACCGTTACCCCGGTATCAGTTTTATCTCGCAGGCGCTCACCAATAATAAAAGTCGTCGCGTACTCGATTTAGGTTCAGCCTCGGCGGCTAGCTTTAACTTTTTTATGCGTAAAAGCTGCACGGTACGTTTTGAAAACGTCAGCACATTTTTGGCCGATCAAATTACTGGGTCCCCAGAGGGGCACGACCCAGCCTCTATTCGTAAGCATCTAGAAGATTATTTGGGCGGTTTTCGCAGCCATGAAAAATTCGATGTCGTGCTTGCATGGGATTTATTTAATTTTCTAGATTTAGAAACAATTAGCTGGTTAATGGGGAAGTTGGGGCAATATTGCCATGATAACAGCCTGTTACACAGTGTTCGCTACACGGCAAAATCCCCGCTAACACCGGTTCAATTTCAAATTGTGAATGAGAACGAGGTTAAGTCTTTAACTGGCGGGCAAGTATTACGCGGCTATGAATACCATGCACTGCCTGATCTGGTACGCAATTTACCGTTTTATCATCTCGACGGGAGCTTTAGTTTACAGATCGGTATGCCTAAGGGGGTGGGTGAAGATGTTTTTCGTTTTCTTCCGTCTAAAAAGAATGTTTTACGGCATAGCGCGAAAATGGAGCTTCCCTCTGTAAGTGCTAAATCGCTACCCGGTACCGAACACCGCTCTTACGCTTTAGCCTCGATGTGCGATTATTTAACAAGTATTGAAGCGCCGCGAATTTTGGATTTGGGTGCGCGGATTGATACCAATGAGGAGTTTTACCGTAATTACACTAACGACGTTGTCTTTGCCGAAATCTATCAAGACTTAAAGCGTGATATATCGGCTGATGAGCTTCGCTTTAAAGAGAAGCTCTTTAATTGCCAACCAGACGATAAATTTGATGTAATTTTTGCTTGGGGCTTGCTGGGTTACTGTACGCAAGAGCAATTACTGGCATTAAAAGAGCGGTTATTACCGCATATGCACTCGAACACTAAGATCCATGTTGTTATTTATGCCGGCTATACACAGCCAGCAGCGCCGGATAAATACTACATTAAAAATACTGAAACACTGCATCTTCCTGAAGTCCAAGATTACTGCAATACTCACCCTCCGTTAACGGCCATCCGGCTACTTAAAATATTGGGTGATGCCAGTTACGAAAGTAGCTACATCATGAAGCCCGGCATGGCACCCAACTTCTTTGAACATATCTTGATACTGCAAAAAACCGAAGCAAAGTCGCGGAAGAAAACACCGGCTTAGATTATTCGTTTTTTTGATAGTTGCTGGATCACAGAAGAACTGCAGGGTTAATACACAAGGAAAACAAACATTACCAACGAATGTTTGTTTTCCTTGTCCTCATCTTCGTTACTCAATGTGTCGCATACCTCGGTAACGATTCCTCAACAGCTTAACCCCGATAGGTTGTATGTCGACCAGGTGTTGAAAAGTTAATTAAATCCCTATCACTGTTTGAGCGCGCATCACTAAATACGCGTCCGCCTTCGCTACCCCAACTGGTTCGGTCGGAACCGAATAGCTTTAATAGAGAAAGGTGCAGGTTGGCGACTTTGTCGTGGCCCGCATAACTGGGTACTGTTGATCCAGTGTAAGCGTCGGAGCCATCAAAGACATGAGCGCTGTAGTCGCCATCGGCATTGTTGCCAAGCTTGGGCAGTAGGTGTTCACCGCTGGCTAAATGTTTGCCGCCGCCTACGATTGCAATCGCCATGTTGTTTGCTGAATGAACGCCAGGAAAGCCATTGCTACCCGTAATATAGATAATCGTATTATCTAAAACATTTTGGCCGGTGCCTGGCGCTAACGGGTCGTCCATGTTCTGAAGATCATTAATCAATGTGCCGATTTGGCGATAATAATATTCATAAATGGATTTCATGCGTTGATTATTTAACGCTTGCCCGCCGATCTCCCTGTGTGTGGCATTGTGAAAGTCGATATCGCTATGGCCTGGGATATTGGTACCGTTTAGGCCGTTGGCATCAATGGTCGTAACGCCGGTGGCCTCTGAATCTGTGAATGAAAAGTTGATGACACGATGTAAGTCACAGTTGATAACTTGTTTTATGGCTTCAAGATTGTATTGGTTTAAATCGTTATGATTGGCGTTAACGCCTGGCCAGCTAACCTCTGATTGCACGCAGCCGCCGGTAGGCTGTGCCCGCTGAGCAGATAAATAATTTTGGTGTTTCTCTATGCGAGCTTGTAAATCGAGCATTTTTTGGTGACTTTGTTCGGTTTCCTGAATTTGTTTTTGAGTAATAAAATTAGCGACATCGGTATTGTGAATGAGTCTAAATACTTGTTCTAAACCAGTTTCCGGTAATGGTCCAGTGTGGCTATTTTGAATGCCGAAAATTGAAGAGTAAGTGTTTTCGTTGCCTGGGTATAATGGATTTTTTACGGTACCGTTAGGACGGTAAGTAAGAAAGCATCCATAATTAGCGTTGCCATCAAACTGGCCTGCGCCAGTAGTTGGCGCATAATAGACACTGTCACTGCCGGTATATTCCCCCCAGTACGGTTTATGAGACATTAAGGTCATTGGCATTGCTGAGTTTTGAATTGGGTCGTTCGCATTGGCCTGCATATTGGCATATGGCGAGTAATGGCTACCCATAAGGCGTGCAATTTCGTAATCTAGCGATACGGTATGGGGGTGATCGGAAGGGATCGTACGATCGGTTGAAATCGGATTGCAAGTAAGAAGATAACTAAAGCCCGCCATTCCATGCCAAAAGCCATCTTCAATGTTATAACTGAAATTAGAGAAAAATCGCGTGTATGGACGAGCACTTTCTGGAAATTGATCCCACATTAGGCGTATAAAATTATCATCACCATTTGAACCATCGGTGGTTTCTGTGCGTGGTGAAAACGGTAGGGTAATCGAAATAAACCTAAGGGGCCTATCGCTTTGTGCTGTTTGCGCTTGTACTTCGCGGGCGAGTGGCGACAGTGCAAACGGAATTGAAAAAGCCCCCTTGAGCACACCGCTGGAAAAGTTTCTGCGGCTAATATTTTTTAAGCTCATCATTAATCCCTCCTAATCATTCTGAATTCAGGTCGCTTGATAAGATTTAGCAACAATGTTCGTAAGCCCGGCGCAGCATCAAGTGCGATACGCTTACTAGCCGTTTGTGAGGTGTGCTGACTTGTATTGTCGCTATTGGAAGCAATTACTCCACGCTCGGCATTGGTTCCTATAACAAAGTCGTATAGGTGGTCTGTTAAGCATTCACTGAATGCCGGTGTCTGATCAAGTAGTGCAATAAGCTCTTGGTGGTTATTAAAGCTTCCGCTAATTAATCGGCCGTAGTCAGTGCTAAAGTTGATGCTGCCACCGAGTTTATCCAAATAAAAGGTATCGGCTTTTTCTGTTGGGCCATTGGCATTTTGATTGCCAGGAATTCCTACCGCTTCGTATACGGCATATTCTGGCAGGCTGCCGTTCAGGCTCAATGAGACTGGGTGGCGGCCCAGGCGATCAAAGGCCTCAAAGGGAAAGCTTATTGGGTTGATATTTTGATGGCAGCCATAACATGAAGAGCCATCACTTTCTGTAACCATCCGGAATAATGCAGACTCGGTATGTAGGCTGCGATCAATGTCTCCAATATCAGGAACTTCCCCGGATGGGGGGCCGATAATATGACACATCACATCCTTTAGAATGGTAACACCTCTATGCACTGTGGCAGGTCTATCACTTTTTGTTCCTGTTGTTAAAAAGTTGGCCTGCGTTAATAAGCCTTTACGATTATTAAGGGCTGGTACACTTGAGAGGTAGACCTGGTTAAATTCTTCTGTTAAACCCGGTACTGAAATTTGATAAAAATCAGCCAGCGTAGAATTCATAAAGGTATAGTCTGCATTAATAAGGCGATTAATGTTTTCGTTTTCGATAATTAGATGGCGGATAAAGTGTTCACTTTCGGCTTTTATTGCCTGCGCAAACTCATCTGCCCGATTGTCATCGGCTGTAGCTGTGAGGACTTGTGCAATGTCGGTTTCAAGCTTTAACCACTGACCAGTAAATGTATTGATAAAATAACGAGATTTCCCGTCGTTAAATAAGCGTATTAATTGTTCGTCTAGGATTGTGTCATCGGTACCTTCCAGCAAACTTCCCCAGTCGTAAGATAATAATTCGGTATCAGCTGCTGCCCCCCAAATTAGGTAGGAAATTTTATGGGCAAGCTCTTGTGGGTTGAGTTGATGGTGGCTGTCGGCGCTGTCCCCTCGATGGCTGTGAAACAGGAACTCAGGTGAAAATATTACATAGCTGGCAATAGACTGTATAAATGCCTCTTGTGCCTCCATACCCTGCGTACTATAAATGTCATAAATAGCCGAGGCTGTCGTTAGTGCGCTGTCGCTAGGGGTAATCGTGCGGCGAAAGGCTTTGCTTAATATTGCACTGCGATAGGCACTTTGGCACTGTGACGAGCTTGTCACTAAAGTGAAATTGCAGCCGGTTGCTGGACTGTATTGTGCTTCTAGCGCGGTACTATTGAGCTTCTCTAAAAGACTGTTGTGAACTCGCGTGAGCGCGGGATAAAGGTCGTCGAGCACATCGGTATCGGTACTGATTCCGCGTAATACGCGTAGGGTGCTGTCGGTGCTGTAACGGCTGGCACTGCTATCCAGTGGTAAATTAAAATCGGTTTTTTCCTGCTGGCTAAAGCTAATGGAAAAAACATCTTCGAGAGTATTAAAAAATTCGGTTTTGTTAAGCGCTTTAATAGGGGTGTTAATTAAATGGCTTTCGGCTGTTGTGGGCTCTTCGGTATTGGGTATGAATTGCGTAGAGATATAGGTTGTTAAAGCGTCCACGCAGGCGTTTTGCTCTACGCTTTGGCAGTCGCCGTGTAGTTCAACCATGCGCTCAACGCTTGGCCGAAGGTCTTCTGTTGTCCACTGTCTAATTAGCGCTGGTGAGCCAGGGCCGCCTTCACCTGATACGCCATGGCACAGGCTGCAATTTGCACTGTAACGGTCTTCCATAAACCCGAAGGTATCGCGTGCCTCAATGGTTACTTGAGCGGTATCTGTGGCGCCATCTTCATCGTAAACGGTCAGTTGAACACTATAGCTACCGGGTTGCGAGAAGCTAAAGCTAGGGTTAGCGTCGACGCTATCGTATTCGTTGTTGCTTTGAAAATCCCACTGGCGCAGTGTAATTGCAATGTCGTCGCTGGAGTTATCACTTCCGAATCTAACATTAAAAGGTGTTAAGCCTACGAGGCTACCCGAAACGGTAATTTCGGCTACCGGGGGTTGGTTGCTTATTGCGGGTGAGCTGACGCTACTACTTTGACTAGAAATGCTGGGTAAAGCTGAGCTGACACTACTGCTTTGACTAGAAATACTGGATGAAGAGGGTATTGGCGAGGCTGATGAATTTATTGATGACTGGCTTTGAGCTGCGCTTGAGGATTGCCTATCTTCCTGGCTACCCCCACAAGAAGCCATTAATACGGCAAGTGAGTATATTGCGCAGCGTGTGAATCTGGAGTAAGGAATCATTTCCAACCTTTATATGAGGCGTTTTAGGTGAACAATAAAAATTTATCCAGTTAGGCGAAGTTAAGGGAATCGACATCAGCATAAATGGATAAAAAATTGTTTTCTCGTCGTTTAACTCTTGTTGATACGAATGGCGATAAAAAAACAATTTGAAACTGTATCACAGGTTAGAAAATAGCGCGCCTTACTGAGACAAACGGATATATTTAAGGGGTAAGGGGTAAGGGGTAAGGGGTAAGGAAGTATTGTTTCCTCGTCCTAAAGGTTGAATGAGTCTTTATAGATACCGAGTCCAGCGAGAGATGACCTTGTGGACAGCCATAATTCTTCACTGTTGTGAATTATTTTGCCCAGTACATTAATACCAACGAGTTGATTGATTAATGCGATAGCTTTACTGCGGATTTCATTATCGTGAAGCTCTCCTTTAATTGCGGCGAGTTTAAGTAGTTTCTCAAAGCGTACTAGGCGGGCATTCATTGCGTCGGATAAAACGGGGCCAAGAGTATCGTGGGTGCCTACCATTTCCAGCACGCTATTAATTGCCAAGCAGCCACGATGTTCTGGGTCTTCAGCGCGAGCAATGCATGCGTGTTTAAACACCTTGCAAATCTCTTTTAGGATCGGTGACTTGGGGTCTAGGTGGTTTAAGGCGAAGTCCGGTGATTGCTCAGAATAGACTTCTAACACTTCTAAAAACAACGCTTCTCTTGATCCGAACGAGTGGTAAAAGCTGGAGCGAGTTAGGCCAAGTTTTTCGGATAAGGCTTTGACAGAACAGGCCTCGTAGCCGTTACGCCAAATTTCATGCATAACCGTATTCACGGCTTCGCTGCGATTGAATGCCTTTGCTCTGCCCATGGCGCCCTCCAATATTGAATTAATGTTTTTATTGTACACCTGTGGACAAAAATGTACGAACTCCCCATAATGTACACCCCTGTACATTATGGGGGCTTATGATATGTAACTATTTATCGACGCCTGAATAGTTGCAAAACAATTAATTAGATAGGGATAAACAATGAAGGCTTTTTTTGTTGCGCAGGTCACCGTAAAAAACACAGAAAAATTTCAACAGTATGCCAAGCAGGCAGGTGCTTCAATGGAGCCCTTTGGTGGTCAGGTTATAACTAAGGGGAAATTAAGTCGTTCGTTGGCTGGTGATATGGCACACGAGAATATCGCTATTGTATCTTTTCCTGATTCTGCGCAGTTGGATGCTTGGTTTAACTCCGATGCCTACCAGCATTTAATTCCGTTAAGAGATGAAGCTGCCGACATGATCTTGAGCTCTTACAGCAGCCCGGATTAAATGGTGGCGGATAGCTACTAGGGGGCGTGCATAAAATAACTTCTCGTTTTTGAATTCCTGGGTGCACGCTTGCCTTCGTTAAAAATATTGGCGGATGATATATTGTTCCCTCGACCCTAATGTTATAGAGGAAAAGGCCAGCCGATAATGCTGGCCTTTTTACATTTTACTCGGTAATCGTGAATAACACATTCACGCCGGCAAGCGCCTCTGTATCGTTCACAAAACCTACGGCATTCGGTGTGCTAGCGACGGATAAAATAAGCTCGTTAGCATTGTCGAAGTAGGTGGGTTGAACGCCTTTTCCGGTAAATATTTGTGTCGACCAATAGGATCTAAACTTACTCGGAGTCATGCGCATAACACTTTTGAAAAAGTGTTGGCTTGTGTCAGAGTTCAGATCCAGCACGGTAATGATTGGCGTTTGTGTCAGACCCAGAATATTCTTTTTATTTAAAAAGAGTGCGCGGACTTCTTTGGCGCTCAGTTGTGCGCTTTTAATACTGGGGTGTGCAATAACGGCGATATCGGCTTTACTGGCTGTCGTGTACAGGCTCCCTAGTGTGAGAATGCCACCGATTACCGCAGAACGAAAAGTGTTTTTCATGGTGGCTCCTTAAAATACCAAGTCAACACCAAAGCGAACAAGGCTTTGGCTTTTTGTTTTACTGGGGTTGGTTGCATCGGGGATTTCGATGTTGTCGAATTGCAGTTTAAACGCTGCACCTGGCTCGAAGTCGTAGCGAATACCAAAGCTGGTCGTTTCGCTGGTGACCGATAAAGCTTCGCTGACACCATCAAGAACGGCAATAATCGGGTCGAAACCACCGCCGACATTTACGGCATTTAAGGGCTGTGATAAGTCGACTTGATCATCTTCTGCTTCAGCGTAGCTGGCAAATAATGTAGCGCTACCGATGTTAACACCGGCACTAACAAAGAAGCGTTGCTGGTCTGCTGCTGGGCCAGTATCAAAGTCTAAGTTAGTGACTTCGGCAACGGCAAAGCCGTATTGCCCATCGTACTTTAATCCCAGCTGGGTATAGCTAGTATCAACCTCGTCGATTGCGAGATTGGCGATAATCTTGTTGGTCGCAGTGGCTAAAGCGGGGGCTGCTTGCGCTTGACCTTCTAGAATATTTTTTAAAGCGCCAATACTTCCGATGGGCGCTGGCAGTGCAACATCGTCAAAATTATGCACTGTTGTTTTGGCGTTATGCGCACTGGCGCGAAGCGAAAAATCACCGATACCAAAGGTTGCGGATAAACCCACATTGTTTCGGGTTTGAGCGTCTAGTGCTTCACCGCTGTTATTTAAAATGAATTCATCATCAATGGCACCAAAGTACGCTTGAAAATCGGCACTCACGGTATCGAAAAGAGTAATTTTATAGAGAAGGTCTATGCCGTCAATATTATCGAATTGCAGTGAATAAACTTCGTCTGCCGGTGAGATCCAAGGGTAGGCATAGCCGACTTCAAGAAAGTCAGAGTAGAAATAAAAGGGGGTGCGAAAGCGCCCCATCCGCAATGTTAAGCTTTGCGTTGCTTCGTATGCGAGGTAACCCCAAGCCAGTTCGGTGGCAAAATCATCTTCCCCGCGGCTAACGAGTTGTCCGGTGACGCTGAGCTTTTCGCTCACATCGGCACGGGCTTGCAAGCCAAAAATGCTGTCTTGTCGAAAGGTGATGTCGTCTTCGTATTGACGAATCGGATCATCGGTTGCCGTACCGCCAATGGCGCTTAAAAATCCATTAAATTGGATGTCGGCATAGGCGGTTGGCGCGGCAATTACTGCACACAGCAGTAGCGGCGTGTAACGCATAAAAACTCCTAGAATGTAAACGTTAAGGGGTGAAAACGTGGTGATAATCGAAACTGATTAAAGTGTCGCTATCGGGGGATTGTGGTGTAACGGGGTAGGGAGTCGCTTTTTTTGCAGCCTCTTTAATCGCCTGATTAAAACCTGCATGGCGGGAACCTTTCATTATGGTAACGTCTTCTAATTGGCCTTGTGCATTGAGTGTGATCAATGCTTTTACCGTGCCTTTTAAGCGCAAGCTTTTAGCCCAGTAAGGATAATCTACGTATTGGCTTAAGTGAGTGCGCAATGCATCGGTGTTGATATTTTCCGGTGCGATATTACGGCGTGTTTCGCCCGTGAGTAATTCATCAAATGTAGCAATGCTAACCCCCGAGGGTTTAGCGGGGGCTTGCGCGGCTTGCGACAGTGAAAAATTATGCTGGTAAGTACTTTTAAGCGTTTCTATTTTTGCCGTGATACCGGCTGGCACTGTAAATGGCTGGCTGCGCTCGAGGGCATTGCTGACGGCCTCGCCTAATAGCCCAGCATTGGGTGGCTCTATGTTATCAATGCTTACAAGCCCGAGTGTATTGTTTAGCGTAAAAGTAATGCTAACACTGCCCTCTTGGCCGAATTGTTTTGCCCAGCTTGGGTATTTTACTTGCTGAAATAATGTGTTGTGAATGTGCCATTCGAGGGTGGCCAATTGTTGCTCACGAGGAATTTCGGGCTTTTCTGTGGGGGCTGCGGGCTTTACTGTTTTGGGTTTGGTGGGCGCTGTTTTTGCGGCGACCTTTTTTGGGGCTTCTCGTTTCGGCTGTATTTTGGGCGTAATAACGGGAACTGGCACTTCTTTTTTTGCATGCCAGGTGTCCAGTAAACTCATGCGGTTGGGGTTGGGCTTAATTGCCTTGAAGCGGGCCAGAGTGGCTGGGTCGTGATGACCTTGATGGCCAGCGAGCATGCTTTGCTGAAACTCTCGCGATGGTGGCACTGGCCCCAGCCATGCGCGGCCGATGTAATTAAACAGCGCTTTTCCTGGCGCGCGTATGGCAAACACTTTGTTAACGGCAATGGTGGTCTGGTTGCCGTCAAAGACGAGGTCAATGGTGTCGCCTTGCGTTAGAGGGGTTTCGGCAATACGCGTGAAGCCTAATAAGGCTTCCAGGTTTTCGTTATCAAGAGTCTGGCTATTGTTGCTAGAAAGCTCGCGCTGCCAAACCAAGCTGTAGCTGTGTGATGTCCAGCGGGGGGTGATTATTTTGAGCAAAAAGCGCGAAGGGGTGGTGGCTTCTTCGCAGGTAATGGCTGCTTCGCAGCTTTGCGATGTGTAGTGGGCGACTAGGTAATAA
>NZ_CEXWTU010000099.1:14360-16534 GCF_982758155.1 Marinagarivorans sp.
AATCCTTACCCATATGGTAATACGACCCAACGCCGTTCAGGTGTTTTGTAGGCGAAGCGACAGCGGCCGCGCTCAGTAGCAGGCTTATTAAACACAGTATATATCGCACGGATAATGGGGGGTTAGCCACACTGGTTTTAGTAAAAATCATGGTGAATATGGGGTATCAATATTTAGAGCGAACGGTTGGCGCCACTATAGCAACTATGTCGTCCTACGCAACGTTAAAGTATGCACTACAGTCGGCACCCTTGAACGGTGGTAATTACTAAGGTGGTGTCGTAGTGGCTAAGTCGTTGCGAGGGCGGGCGCTAAATCGGCCTATTAGGCTGTTGAGTTTTGTGGGCCTTAGCCGGTAGTATCCACGCTTATTTTTTATTCGCACCGAGGCGATTTTATGAAGGTAGTGGCGTCAATAGTACCCCAAATGAAGAAAAGGCCATTAACGCGGGCGATAAGCCGTTTGTTAGTGGTCGCTATGGCTGCGCCGGCGGCCGCTTTTGCTGAAGATCTTCGATTGTCGTTACCGCAAGTTACGGTTACCTCAAGCGATGGCAGTGTCGTTATGGCCGAGGGGCAGGCTCGTCTACCCGTTGCCGAAGGCGATACCGTGGTCGGCCAGATTGGTGTTGTCATGGATGGCGAGGTAGAGGTAGCCCTAGCCGCTCAGACATGTAGTGTGACTTTTGATTTGGTCGTGTCGAAAAATCGAGAACTGTATCTAGGGCAGGGTGACGGCCTAGATCCAATCAGCACGGATGATTATCGCCTAACGGGTGGGAGCACAACAATACCGGTAACGATTAATGAAAGTGGTGCAATGACCAGTACCGCTCAAATGTTTGAGTTAACGTTGCTTGGCGATGCCGAGGAAGAAACTGAAGAAAGCTACGGTTTGTATGCCGACAATGTCACCACAACCTGCAACAGTTTTAGCGAGGGTGGTTTATATACCGTCGATAATTTATTCCGCGATACGAATGACGGTTATGCCAGTGGTGGCTTTCTGTATGGCACATTATCAAACGGCCCGGAAGTGATAGTTCAAGAGCCAGGCCCCGAGCAAGAAGTACCTGTGGTGGAGCAGTCCGCTGCGTTACGTTCGGCTATATACACGACCAAAGCTCAGCTTCAAACCGTCACGTCAATCTCTTTGCAAAACGCCCGCACGCGGAATCAAAATATTGCTCGTGAATTAGCGCGTCGTCGCAATAACGAAGCCGGTTTAAACACGGATCATTTATCCCTCAATATAAAAGGTCAGGGTGTTTCACTTGGTGCGCTGGGCGGTGCCGCCGGAGATAGCGAGCAGGCTTGGAGTGGTTTTATCAGCGGTAGTATAGAAGTTGGTGATGCTAAAGACGAAGTGCCGGGATTAGACTTTGATTCGAATATGATTACCGCAGGGGTAGATTACCGTTACGACGCTTGGGTCTTTGGTGCGGCCTTAACCTTGGCCTCGGCAGAATCGCAACGCGCACAAGGTGCTCAAACGGCGGAGGTTGATCAGCAAGGCGTATCGGCTTTTATCAGTTATTTTAGCCAAAATTTTTATCTTAACTTTATCGCATCACAGAGCAGTAATGATTACGACTTTGCTCGCCAGCAAAATAGTGCGCAAGTTGTGGCGCAAACTAATGGTGACGAGTTGGGTTTTGCTTTAGGGGGTGGTTACGAGAAAAACATTAAACGTTGGAATTTACGGGCCTTCTTTATTCTGGATGATACTACCGTTGATGTAGACGGTTATGCCGAAAGTGCGAGTAATTTACAGATGCGTGTAGCCAGCTTTAAGCGCGACGAGCAAAACCTTGATATAGGGGGTTTTGTGAATTACACCGTTAATACGCAAGTGGGTGTTTTTCAGCCATTTGCCCAGCTTTCTTATCGCGATTTATTGGATGGCGACAAATGGTCGGCTACCGCTCAGTATTCAGGCCTTGAGGGCAGCGGCACGACAGAGCTCGGTTTTCAGTTGGACGCGACTCATTATTGGTCTGGGCAGGTGGGAGTCAGTGCTGTTTTCCCTCGAGGTATATCGGCCTATTTGGCTTATCAGCAAGATATCTCGCGTAGTGATTGGGATATTGCCCGCTATGATGTTGGCTTGCACTGGGCGTTTTAACACAGCGTAAGGGGCGAGGCAATAATAGTTTGTCCAATTAGACGAGGGC
>NZ_CEXWTU010000100.1:0-16453 GCF_982758155.1 Marinagarivorans sp.
TGGGAGCAGACGCTGCGCTCAGTTGGCTCGATGGAGGCTGTACGAGGAGTCACCTTAACCGCTGATTTTTCGGGCCGTGTCGATAAAATTCAGTTTACCTCGGGCGCTGAAGTAGCCAAGGGTGATTTGTTGCTGCAGCAAAATGTGGATGCTGAAAAAGCGCAATTGCGTGCAGCGCAAGCAAGCCTAGCTTTGGCTAAGGCCAATTTATCACGCTCTAAAGAGTTGCTGGCTAAGCGCGTGGTATCGCAATCACAGTACGATGCATCTGATGCGGAATATAAGGCGGCGCAAGCGCAGGTCGAAAACGTTGAGGTGGCTATTGCCAAGAAAAGTATCAGGGCTCCATTCTCTGGGCGTTTAGGGATTCGAAAGGTAAATTTGGGGCAAGATATTCAGAAGGGCGAAGCGATAGTGTCGCTCCAAACCGCTGATTCTATGCTGGTTAACTTCAACCTGCCGCAGCAAGATTTAGCGGTGATTAAGTTGGGCCTAAGTGTTCGTTTGAAAACGGATGCTGTTCCTGGGTATATTTATACCGGAAAAATTACCGCAATTAACCCTGAAGTGAATCCGCTTTCGCGCAATGTTTTGGTGCAGGCATTACTCGATAACGATAATGAGCGTTTATTGCCGGGGATGTTTGCTTCGCTGGTGGTTGTATTGCCAGAGCAGCGTGAGGTGATTGCTGTACCCGCTACGGCGGTGCGTTATGCCACTTATGGTGATTCGGTCTTTCTATTAAACGAGGAGGCGACCGAAGGCGGCGATAAGAAATTGATCGCAACGCAGCAATTTGTGCAGCTAGGTGCATCGCGTGGCGATTTTGTGGAAATACTTAAAGGTATTTCTGAAAATACAGTTGTAGCAACGGCCGGGTTATTTAAGTTACGCAATGGCGACCCTGTGGCGGTGAATAATGATGTGGTTTTGGACTATGAAAAAAATCCAAATCCTGTCGATCGATAGCGCAAGGGGAGTGTGGTTATGAGTTTTACTGATATTTTTGTGCGCAAACCGGTCTTGGCAATTGTGATTAACTTGGTGATTGTTATTGCTGGGCTTCAGGCAATCAGTTCGCTAAGTATTCGTCAATATCCGCGTAACGATAATGCTGTGGTTACAGTTACCACAGCATATGTAGGGGCCAGTGCTGAACTGGTACGTGGCTTTATTACAACGCCTATGGAACGTGCAATTTCAGGCGCTGACGGCATCGATTATATTCAATCCGAAAGCAAGCAGGGCATGTCTACTATCAAGGTGCGCTTGGAGCTAAATTACGATCCGATTAAAGCGCTTTCTGAGATTACCTCAAAGGTTAACCAGGTGCGCGGCGATTTGCCGCCAGAATCTGAAGTTCCCGTGATTAATGTAGAGTCCGCAGACTCCACAGTTGCAGCTGCGTACTTGAGCTTCTCATCGGATATTTTACGTGATAATCAAATCACAGACTTTTTAACCCGTGTGGTTCAGCCGCGTTTGTCGGCTATTGAGGGAGTGCAGCGCGCTGAGATATTGGGTGCTCGTAATTATGCGATGCGTGTTTGGTTAAAGCCCGACAATATGGCGGCTTACAATATTGCGCCCGCTGAAGTTCATCAAGCTTTAGCGGCGAATAATTATTTAGCCGCACTCGGGTCTACTAAGGGTAACTTTGTTCAGGTTAACCTCGCGGCAAATACGGATTTAAAGACAGTCGAAGAGTTTGAGCAGTTGGTATTGCGTAATGAGGGCGGCGCCATTGTCCGTTTACGTGATATTGCTGATGTTGAACTGGGTTCTGATTATTATGATCTTGAAGTGGCTTATTCAGGCCAGACGGCGATTTTTATGGGCATTTGGCCCTTGCCCAACGCGAACTGGCTGGAAGTTATTAAGCTTGTTCGAGAGGAAATGGAAGTTCTGCAAGAAAGCTTGCCAAAAGGCTTGGAGGCTCGCGTTGCCTACGATTCAACACGTTATATTGAAAGCTCAATTGTTGAAGTGGTAAGTACCTTGATTGAAACGCTAGCGATTGTGATTTTAGTGATTTTCTTGTTTTTAGGATCTCTGCGTTCTGTGATTATTCCGGTTATTGCGATTCCGGTTTCTTTAATTGGCGCTGTCTTTTTAATGCAGTTATTTGGCTTTAGTGTCAACCTGTTGACTTTGTTGGCTGTTGTACTTTCGGTGGGTTTGGTCGTTGATGATGCCATTGTGGTGGTCGAGAATGTTGAGCGGCACATTACAGCGGGCAAAAGTAAAATTGATGCTGCAATGCTGGGTGCGCGCGAACTGGTTGGCCCCGTTATCGCGATGACTGCCACCTTGGTTGCCGTTTATTTACCGATTGGTTTGCAGGGTGGATTAACGGGTAGCCTATTTAAAGAATTTGCATTCACGCTTGCGGGTGCTGTAACAATATCAGGTGTTGTTGCGCTGACATTATCACCGATTATGTCAGCCAAGTTTTTACGCAAAAATGAAAGTGAAAAAGGCTTTGCCGGTTTTGTTAGCCGAACCTTTGAGCGCATACGTTTGCGTTATAACCGTATGTTAGATGCTACATTGCGCGCGCGGCCTGCTGTTTATATTGTTTGGGGAACCTTAAGTCTCCTGTGTATTCCGATGTTTCTTTTGTCGCCAAAAGAGCTCGCCCCCACAGAAGATCAAGGGATTATATTCGGTATTGTTGAAGGCGCACCGAACTCCACTATTGACCAGGCGAGTATCTACGCGAAGGAGGCCAATCGAGTTTTTAGTAGCTTTCCTGAAACCGATTTCACCTTTCAGCTTATTTTCCCTTCCGGTGGTTTTAGTGGCATGGTGCTGGATACTTGGGATGAGCGAGAGCGAAGTGTTTTCGAAATTCTGCCTGAAGCGCAAATGATGCTGCATCAAAATCCAGGTTTACGGGTGTTTCCTGTAACGCCGCCTGCGCTTCCTGGTGGTGGCGACTTCCCCGTTGAGTTTGTTTTGGCCTCAACGGCCGAGCCGGCGGAAATTCTAAAGATTGCCGAGCAGCTGCAACAAAAAGCAATGGCCAGTGGCATGTTTGCTTTCCCCCCGATGATTGATACCAAAATTGATCAGCCGCAAACGCGCGTTAATTTGGATCGCGATAAGGTGGCTGATTTGGGGCTTAATATGTCGCAAGTGGGGCGCGATGTTGCTGTGATGATGAGTGGCGGCTACGTGAACCGTTTCAATATCGAAGGTCGCAGTTACCGTGTTATTCCGCAAATTAAAAGGGCTGAGCGTTTAACGCCTGAACAGCTTAAGGATATCTATGTTTCTGGACCTGACGGTGGCTTGGTGCCATTGGCGGCTATGGCGACACTTGAAAGCGAGGTAGTGCCGCGCTCGTTGAATCGTTTCCAACAGTTAAATGCGGTTAAGTTAAGTGGTGTTGCCATTAAGCCGTTAGGCGAGGCTTTGGCCTTTTTAGAGGCGGAAGCCGAAAAAATTATGCCGGCGGGTTATATGATTGATTACACGGGCGAATCGCGTCAGTTGCGCAGGGAGGGTAATAAGTTTGTACCTGCCATGCTGTTATCCATTTTATTGATATTTTTGGTGTTAGCCGCTCAGTTCAACAGCTTTAGAGACCCTCTTGTTATTTTGGCTGGTTCGGTGCCATTGGCCTTTTTTGGCGCTCTGGTCTTTACCTTTTGGAAGATGATGAGCCCGATGGTGCCGTTTTGGACCGATGGCTTTACCACGACATTGAATATCTATTCGCAGGTGGGGCTGGTGACGCTGATTGGCTTAGTTGCGAAAAACGGCATTCTAGTTGTTGAGTTTGCGAACAAAATGCAAGAGAAGGGTTTGACGAAGCTAGCTGCTGTTAAAGAATCGGCCTCTACACGGCTTCGTCCTATATTGATGACAACGATTGCAACAGTAGCGGGTCACTTCCCCTTGGTCCTTGTGACCGGTGCAGGTGCTGAGGCCCGAAACTCGATTGGCTTGGTTTTGGTCGGCGGCATGGCGATTGGCACATTGTTTACATTGTTTATCATTCCATCGCTTTATATGCTGATTGCTCGCGATTTGAAGGGTGATAAGAACGGTGTGGGAGAGTTAGAGTTCGCATAAGATAGCGGTGTCTTAGTGTGAAATTATTTTTGTAGTGTGATATGCCGCTCAATATAGGTCGAAAACGCAGTGACTGTGAATCAGTTAGCTGCGTTTTTTTTTGAACTCTTTACACTGCACTCTTGATATTCCAACACATAATTCCAACACATAAATAGTGCCTTTGAGCGCTGATCATAAAAATCGTGGAGATATTCATGCAGAAACAACTCATCCCTTTTGCTAAAGCATTTGGCTCAGCTGGCTTACTCTCTCTGAGTTTAGCGGCTTGTGTTGGTGGCGGCACCAGTTCTTCGACAGGAACTACAGATTCGTCTGAAGCTGCAATGTCTTCTGATATGTCATCCGCGATGGAGTCATCAAGCTCTATGGCGCCTAGTAGCTCTAGTGTAGCCAGCTCTTCAAGTGTTATGAGTAGTTCTTCTATGCCAGTTGCTAGTTCAAGTGAAGCGGCGGCTGATTGTTCGACGGTTGATGTGACTGCAGGTGCTGCGGCGTTCGCAGCTTGCTCGACTTGCCATGGCGCTTATGACGAAGGCACTGGTTTATTTCCTTCGAATATCTCAATTGCGCCGAATATAGATCCTAATAATATTGTTCACGGGGGGAACTTAGGTCTCGCTGATTACATAATCGGAAATATGGCAGCTGGCTTCAATAAAACCTGTATTGGCGAATCTGATGAAGCTGCTTGTATTACGCGTGGAGAAGAGATCGCGAAATACATTAACAGCTTTTCAGCTAACACAGAATGGTGTGAAGGTTTAGTTGATGTAGCTTCTAGCTCTTCAGCGCCTATGAGTTCTAGCAGTCAGGCTGAAAGTTCGTCTAGTTCGGTTGCATCAGGTGGTGAAAATGTAGTTGTTTATGCCATCAACGCCGGAGCTCGTGCTTCTTATACTGCTAAAGACGGCACGGTTTATCAGCCCGATACTGGCGCATCATTTGTTACTGGAGGCATGGGCGGCAGCACCATGGATCCTATTGATAAAACTGAAGATGACACGCTTTATCAGACCGAGCGTTATGGCACTTTTAGTTATAGCTTGCCTTTAGCCGCCGCTAAATACGATATTACATTACACATGATTGAAGCTTGGCATGGTGTTAACCCAGGTAATCGTGAATTTGATGTTGAGATTGAGGGCGATATTCTTGTTAATGATTTTGATCCATTAGCTGCTGCTGGACACGATATTGCACATGATATTCAATTGAACGGTGTTGAAGTTTCTGACGGCACTTTGGATATTACATTTACGCCTTCTATGCCTGAAGCAAACATAGCTGCGATAACTATTAAAGGCCCTGAGTCATCTATTCCGGAAGGTAACGGTGGTGATGGTGGCGGTAATGAAACTGATGCCGACCGCTCTTGTTCAGATACCTCTGGTTTATTGATTTGTTTGGACTTTGAAGATGTGGCTCCTGGTGCAACACCGGCTGGTTTTACTAAAGCCGGTAATGTAAATGTTGTCGAAGGACAAGAAGCTTTCACCGGAACGCGTGCACTTAAACTATCGGGTTCTGGCGATCTGAGAATGAGTAATTTTCCGGGTAGTCATTGGGGTCGTTTATATTATAAAAACACAGCTAAGCCCGGCTCAATTGGAAATTATTCGCACACCACTTTTGTAAAAGGCTTGAGCGGCGGAGCGCAATTTAGATTTATCGATATGGTGGCTGCTCCTGGCGGCAGTACCGATGATGGTTTTTATCAGCATTTGTATAACACAGAGCCAAATGACTTATCTCTCGAAGGTCCCTATGTTAATCAGTACGACGGCGCATGGGTTTGTGTTGAATGGTCTATGGATACTGACGCTCAGGAATATCATTTTTACCAAAATGGCGTCGAAGTAGCGCTTAGTAATGGTGGTACTGCGACTAATAAGACCAACTTACCGCAAGCTGTGAAATATGATGGTAGCTTGCTTCCGATGACGCCCGTTCCGAGCATGCTAGATACCTTCAGTATTGGAATACAAAACTATCAAAATCATCAGTATGAGTTTTTTATGGATGATATTGCTGTTGGAACTGAAAGAATTGGTTGCGATATAATGTAGTTCTAATCTGTTTGAAAAATCCCAGCTTCGGCTGGGATTTTTTTTGTCTGTAGAAAAGTTATATAGTGATGTTTATGTCTAGATCTACGCTGAAGTTTTTTGATAGCCACTGCCATTTCGATTTCCCTGCGTTTGATGGCGACAGAGCAGCTGTTTGGCGGAGAGCGTCTGCTAAGGGCGTGTCGGGCCTTTTTATTCCGGGTGTCAATGTTGATCAGTGGCAAAGAGCTGCTGAGGTCGCTTGTGCGCTTCGGGCACTAAATGAGGGCTCAATCTTCTACGGGGTTGGCTTACATCCATGGTGGTTTGATGAGTGGTTAGGTGCGAAAAGTACCGCTTTGGGTGTGCGACTGCTCGAATTTAAGCAGCAGTTACATGTTGCTGCCCAGGCTCAGGCCTGCTGCGCAATCGGAGAAACTGGATTAGATTTAGCCTTACCCCACAATAAAACAGTTGCGCTAGAGGTTCAGCTAATGATTGTGGTGGAGCATATAACAGTCGCTAATGACCTCGGTTTGCCAATCATTTTACACTGCCGTAAAGCGCATAATGAGCTCATTAAATTACTGGATAAATACCCGCCGCAGGCAGGTGGTGTTTTGCATGGTTTTACGGGTAGCGCTCAGTTGGCGATGGAGTATTGGAGGCGTGGGCTGTGCATTGGTGTGGGTGGCAGCATTACGTATCCGCGGGCCAATAAAACGTGCGATGCGATAAAGTCGCTGCCGCGCGAAGCTTTAGTGCTCGAAACAGATGCGCCGGATATGCCCTTGAGCGGGCGACAGGGCGAGCGCAATAGCCCTGAATATTTACCCATAATCGCTTTGGCGCTGGCAGCCTTACGCAATGAATCAGTTGATGATGTGGCTGCCTATTGTTACACCAATACGCGTCGTGTTTTTGCGCTGTAGGGCATTTTTATTTTAGGTCCTGATCTTGTAGGTAGCGTTTGATGGCTTGGCTCGCGGCCAAAAATCCAAAGCTACCGGTAATCATGGTGGCGGAGCCAAAGCCGTTAGCGCAATCCAGTTTAGTCCCTTCTTGTAAATGTTTTTTGTTTGCGCATACGGTGCCATCGCTTTGCGGGTAAAGCATATGTTCGCTGGAATAAATGGCATCCACTCGAAATTTACGTTTTTTGTTGCGTTCAAAATTGTGGTGGCGGAAAAGAATGTTACGCACTTTTGAAAGCATAGGGTCTGCAATTGTAATACCGAGATCGCCGACGGTAATTCGGCTGGGGTCGGTTTTTCCTCCCGATGAACCAGCCATAATTAGCCGCTTTTTTTTGTGAATGCAAAACGCGGCTAATGCCGCTTTAACGCTGGATGAATCAATGGCATCAATCACGACATGGTGTTGTTCGTTAATGTGCTCGGCAATATTTTTAGTGGTTAAAAAATCTTCGGTCGTGTGCAGTGTGATTTCGGGGTTAATGTCGCGAAGACGAGCGCTGAGGGTGGCGTTTTTTTGCTTACCCACGCTTGAGCTCATAGCGTGCAGTTGGCGGTTCGTGTTGGTTACGCAAATGTCGTCTAGCTCTATTAGCGTTAAAGTGCCTACGCCTGTTCGCGCTAGCGCTTCTGCCACCCAAGAGCCCACGCCACCAAGGCCAACTACAACCATATGTGCTTGTTTAAAGGCTTCTAATGCAGCAGTGCCGTAAAGCCGGCCTATGCCGCCAAAGCGTTGTAGGTAGCCAGCGGTAAGCGCCGTTTGGGGGTTGGGTGACGGTTGTTTGATTTCTGACATGCGAGCCTCGTTACTTGAACGGGCGGTTTTACTGGATTTGTGAATGTTTAGCAAGTTGGATTACGCCGAATCTATCGTTTTAAGTTCATGTTTTAAGCTCTCGTTTTAAGTTCCCGTTTAAGTTCTCAGTTATTGAGGCTAGCGCCAAACGCGGGCGTGGTATTATCCGCGCATCTGTCACAGGAGCGTTTATGTTTGCCCACAATACTGAACTTGAAGATGCTATTGCATTCTCGCGTTTTGATTCTGATCATTATTTGTCGACACACTCCTCACATGGCTTCGAGCTAGAGGAGCGTTATTGGCCAAGTGCTGAGCATTATTATCAATCCTCAAAATATACGGGTGGCAGTTATGCCGAGCGTATCGCGGGAAGTATTGCCCCGGAAGCGGCATACCATTTGGGCAATGTGTGGTGGCGCCGCAAACGTGGCGATTTTAAAGCTTCACGCAAAACGTTGATGACCCGAGCGCTCTACAGTAAAGCAATTCAAAACAGCGATGTTGCTGAGGCTTTATTGGCAACCGGTGAACAGCTTATTATTGAGAATTCGGCGTATCAACATTACTGGGGCATTGGTCGCGATCAGCGCGGCGAGAATCAGCTCGGTAAAATATGGATGGATATTCGCCAGAAATTGCACCAGAAAGCGGCGCAAGGTCAAGGGCAAGGAGAATAACGTGGCAAAATCACAATCAGCTTTTGTCTGTCACGACTGTGGCGCCGACTATCGCAAGTGGCAGGGCCAGTGCAGTGAGTGCGGGCTGTGGAATACGGTAAAAGAGGTGCGTTTAGGCAAACCGAGCAAGGATGGCTTTAAGGGTTATGCCGGCGGACAAGCATCGCAGGTGCAGCTACTTAAAGATGTTAACTTAGATGATGTACCGCGTTTCAGCTCTGGTATGGGGGAGTTTGACCGCGTGCTCGGCGGTGGGTTTGTTCCGGGTTCGGTGGTGCTGATAGGTGGCCATCCTGGTGCGGGTAAGTCGACAATACTCCTTCAAACTTTATGTCATTTAGCCGCTGTTAAAACGGCCTTGTATGTAACGGGCGAGGAATCCTTGCAGCAGGTGGCTATGCGAGCCCAACGTTTGGGCTTACCTACCGATAAGTTAAAGCTTTTTTCTGAAACACGTGTCGAAAGCATTGTGGATACAGCCAGAGTTGAAAACCCGCAATTGATGGTTGTGGACTCCATTCAGGTGATGCATTTGGATGATATTTCCTCGGCGCCGGGCAGCGTATCGCAAGTACGCGAAAGCGCGGCCTACCTAACGCGTTATGCCAAGCAAAGTGGTGCCGTGCTTATTCTGGTTGGCCATGTCACGAAGGATGGCAGCCTAGCAGGGCCTAAAGTGCTTGAGCATATGATTGATTGCTCGATTATGTTGGAGGGTGACCACGATTCGCGTTTTCGTACTTTGCGGGGCCATAAAAACCGATTTGGTGCCGTCAATGAATTAGGTGTTTTTGCCATGACCGAGCAAGGGATGAAAGAAGTCTCAAACCCTTCGGCGATTTTTTTACAGCGCAGTGACGAAGTAACGTCTGGTTCGGCGGTGATGGTGGTGTGGGAAGGGACTCGCCCGTTACTTGTCGAAATACAGGCCTTGGTGGCTGAAAGCCATTTGGGCAATCCGCGGCGGGTTTCTGTGGGGCTAGACCAGAACCGTTTGAGTATGTTACTGGCTGTTATCGACCGGCACGGTGGTTTGATGTTGGGCGATCAAGATGTTTTTGTGAATGTTGTTGGCGGGGTTAAAGTTGTTGAAACCTCGGCTGATTTGGCTTTGATATTCGCATTGGTTTCCAGCTTTCGTGACTTTGCCTTGCCGCAAGATTTAGTGGCTTTTGGGGAGGTGGGGTTAGCCGGGGAGATTCGTCCTGTTCCCAATGGTCAAGAGCGATTGCGCGAAGCCGCCAAGCATGGTTTCAAACGCGCCATAGTTCCTGCAAGTAATGCCCCGAAGGAGCCGATTAAGGGCTTAGAAATTGTACCCGTTAAGCATATTTCTCAGGCGTTAGAACATTTGTGTTAATGTCGCAAAAGGTCTTGCGGGTAACTAAGGGCCGAGGAAAAAATACTTTATCCAATAATACTTGCCTCCTGCCTCCTCAACCGCGTTGCTCAAAGCGTTACATGCCCCGGCATGCGCCCCTTTGAGCGCCTTGTTGAGAAAACAGGCGCCCTCGTCTAATTGGACAAACTATTATTGCCCCGCCCCTAATGTGGCAAAGGGCGAAAGCGCTAGCCATACTTAAGGGGCGAGGCAAATAACGATAAATACTCAAAGGTTCTATCCTCTATGGCTGCAAATGCGTTAATTCTATCCGGTGGTGGTGCGCGGGCAGCGTATCAAGCTGGAGTCCTGTTAGCGCTATCCGAGATTTTGCCGTGCCTTGAAAACCCATTCCCGATTATTTGTGGCACATCAGCAGGTGCTATTAACGCATTGGCGATGGCGGCGCATCCGGGAAGCTTTAATCAATCTGCACGTGATTTGGCACAAACTTGGCGCGAATTAGAAGTCGAGAAAGTCTATAAAACCGGTTGGGGCGACCTCTCTAAGGGCCTAGGCAAGGTTGCTGGATCATTATTTCACCAGGGTGTAGCGAGAGGGAAACCTTTAGGGTTGCTGGATAACAGCCCTTTGCGCGAATTATTGTCTGGTGTTATTCCCTTCGATAATATTCAAAATCGTGTTGATGCGGGTTTGCTAGAGGCTGTGTGCGTAACCGCACTGGGTTATTCCTCGGGTGAGTCGGTGAGTTTCTTTCAAGGTAACCCCGCTTTACGCGGTTGGCGCCGTGCGCGCCGTGTAGGAACGCCGTCGATATTAACGGTCGACCACTTATTGGCGTCTTCGGCCATTCCTGCCGTGTTTCCCGCAGTGCCACTAAATAAAGAATTTTTTGGTGATGGGGCTATGCGTCAGCTTGCGCCACTGAGCCCTGCATTGCATCTGGGCGCGAGCCGTATGTTTGTTATTGGTGTGAGTCACAACCCCATGAAAACTCGTTGGTTCAAGCCTAAGCGGGCGCTGGACCACCCACCATCCATTGCACAAATTTTGGGTCAAATGTTTAACAGCGCTTTTATTGACACCCTTGAGGGGGATTTGGAGCACTTGAATCGTACCAATATGCTATTGGAGCTTGCCGATAAAGAACGTTGTGAGCGTACCTACAATTTGCGACCCGTTGAAAGTTTGGTGATTACACCTTCCAAGCCTATCGATAAAATAGCAGGGCGCCGAGTGCGTGACCTGCCTAAAAGTTTGCGTTTCTTTATGCGGGCTGTTGGCGCCACAGCGCGTGGCGGTGGTGCATCAGTAGCGAGTTATTTGTTGTTCTCCCACCAATATTGCAACGAGCTTATGGAATTGGGCTATCAAGATGCTATGTGGGAAAAATCAGCGATAGAAGACTTTTTTAGTCACCCGTGTCGCCCTTCGGAATAATTACCGCAGCGATACTTCTCTTTCTTCTCCTAAAAATCGTTTTGACGCATCCTTTTTTCTTCTGGCATCCTAAAATCTTTCGTCAGTTATTTGACTGTAGCGGGTTTGTTGACTATTACTTATGTAATTCAAATGACTATAGCGATATTGTCAATAACAAAGCACACCCGTGGTGCATCGGTGGCAAGGCTGCCTGAAGTGGAGTAGACGTTGATGCTGGGCGAAAATTACGTTCTTTTAATCGAAGATAATCCCGAAGTTAAGCAAGCGACAAGCTTAATCTTTCATTTTATGGGTGAGCAATTAACGACCCTGACTTACGCAGAGTGGAAGCGCAATGCGCAGGAGCTGGCTAAACAGCCTGGGAATTTGTCGGTCATTATTTTTGGCAGTACTCAAAGCAGTGCGTCTAGTCAACACTGTGCCAACCTTGAGCAAGAAATGCAGGGTATTAAATCGCATTTTTCCGCCACGGCGGTTTTAACATTAGGCCAAGGTTATGACGAAGAAGTCGCGACGCTGGACGACAATCTTAAGCGCCGAGTGCTGACCCAACTCCCTTATCCTTTCGTTTACTCAACTTTTGTTGATGGTTTGCATCGTGCTCAGCGTTTTAATCAAGCCTACGCAAATGCGTCACAGGCTCCTTCACAGCGCCCAGTACACTTATTTCGAAGCTTAGTGGGTACGAGTCAAGAAATTCAAGCGGTACGGCAAGTGATGGCACAGGTTGCCGATACTGACGTTACTGTTTTAATCGAAGGCGAATCCGGAACCGGTAAAGAGGTGGTTGCGCGTAATCTACATTATCATTCGCCCCGACGAGAGGGGCCATTTGTTCCCGTGAATTGCGGCGCGATACCTGGCGAGCTTTTAGAGAGCGAGTTATTTGGTCATGAAAAGGGCGCCTTTACGGGAGCGATTAGCTCAAGGGCCGGGCGCTTTGAAATGGCAGAAGGCGGAACACTCTTCCTTGATGAAATTGGCGATATGCCATTGCATATGCAAGTGAAAATATTACGTGTGTTGCAGGAGAAAACGTTTGAGCGTGTGGGAGGTAATAAAACCTTCAATACCAATGTACGCATTATTGCGGCAACGCACCGCAACTTGGATACTATGATTGCCGACGGTGGTTTTCGAGAAGATTTATATTACCGCCTGAATGTGTTTCCTATTCAAATGCCTTCGTTGAAAGAGCGCGCCGAAGATATTCCACTGTTAATCAATGAGCTTGTTTCGCGTCTTGAAAGTGAGCAGCGGGGTTCAGTGCGTTTTAATTCGGCAGGCATATTAAGTTTATGTAAATACGCGTGGCCGGGCAATGTTCGCGAGCTGGCCAACCTTGTTGAGCGAATGGCCATTATGCATCCTTTTGGTGTAGTCGGCGCGCAAGATCTGCCGGATAAATATCGCCATGTTGATAGTAACGAAGAAGATGATTTTGATGTTGATGCGGAGCATACTGCCGCAACGCCGAGTGTTGTGAGCATGAGTGACCGAGCGCTGCTGCCTGAAGATGGTATTGATTTAAAAGAATATATAACGGGCTTGGAGCAAAATCTAATCAAGCAGGCGTTAGACGATTCGGGCGGTGTGGTTGCACGCGCAGCAGAGCGTTTGGCAATACGCCGGACAACACTGGTAGAGAAAATGCGTAAATATGGTATGAGCCGATAAATTAAAATTTGGCGTTTATGCCGAGTATATAGCGGGCGCCAGTATATTCATTTTTAATAACACGGTTTTTATAAACAGAAAATAGCCGTGTTTCTTCTTTAAGCACATTTGTCCCTTGTGCAAAAATAGAAATGTTAGGTGCGATGTTGAAGCTAAAGTTCACATCCAGTTGACCGTAGCTTTCTACGCTTTCGGGTTGTGATTGCGCACCGACTACAGCCCGAAGGTATTCTTGTCGCCAGTTATAACTAGCCCTTGCCGAAAAATAGGTGTTTTCATAAAATCCAATAAAGTTATAGCTTCTAGGCGATAGTCCTTCTATCGCGAATGTTTGTGTTCCTTCCTGTGTTGTGTCGATAAAAAATTGGGCACTGCTTGCGGTATAAGTGAAATTTGTTTGCAGCCCCCAACCGCTGTTAAATGTGTGCTGAAGTGCTAACTCTAGCCCTTTTGCTGTTGCAGTCTCTTGGTTGGTGGGTTGTATTTTGGTAAAAATGACACCATCGATACGGTGCTCTTGGCTTCCTGCACTGACAAATTGACTAATCGATTTATAAAAAAGATTAGCGCCAATAAAACTTTCATCATTAAAGTACCATTCTGAAGCCAAGTCGGTATTGATCGATTCAAACGGCAATAAATTAGGATTCCCTTTGTACAGTATTGCGCTTCCGGCGCGGGGGTGCAGCTTGGTTTCTTGGCCTAAATCATTCAGGTTTGGGCGCGTAATGGTTTTGCTACTAGAAAACCGAAATTGGGTTGAGGGTGTTGGGCTGATTGAAAAATTCACGGATGGAAGAATGTAGTGGTAATGATTTTTTTGGGTGTAAGGTTGATCCGCTAAATAAGTAATATTCAACTGATCGTCATCATTAGCCCTCACAATCGAATCCACTTGTGCAACAGTTCCTTGTGCCATAGTTTCTGTAAAGCTGTAGCGGGCGCCAATATTACCAGCCCAAGAACTGTTCCCCAGGTATCCTTCTAAATCTATTTGTGCGAAGGCTGTCGTTACAGCTTCCTTAATGCGGTAACTCGCGCGCTCAAGTTCAACGGCATTAAATCCAATCCCGCTAAAGTCATGTGTTATACCTAATCGTTCTTTAATGATACTGGGTTCGATAGGGCCTGCGTTAATGAAGGCTTCGCTTTCTAAAATGGTTGTTAATGTTTCAAAGTCGTAATGATACCAAGCGTTGGGCGCTTGGGTGCTTAACCCTCCAGCAAAATCGTTAGTGATTTCTGTTAACTGAAAAACCTCTGGGAATGTTAGATTTATCGCGGCTAATGTTTCGGCAGAGAATTCGTTGTGCCGCCCGCAATAAGCACAATTGCGTGGGTAGGTCGTCTCCCAGCTAACATACTGTTTGGTTCTGTCATGTTGTAGTAAACCTGCGCGTAAGGTCTTTATTGGGCCTGTATCCAGTGTCCATTCAGTGGAAAGTTCTAATTCATGAATCTCATCACTAGTATTACCACCAAATCGACCTAAGAAATGTGCTGCGAGAGGATGGTCGGTAACTTGGCTGTCGCCAAAACTGTAGCTGGGCGCTCGTTTATCGGTACCCAATGACCACGTCACATCTTGATTGGCGCTAAAACCTTGCGAGGAAAACGGCCGCCCGCCCGTTAGGTTTTCGGTACGACTAAAAGCATAATCAAGCTCTAAGCTAAAAGGTGTTGTTCGGTTTTGATTGTCCCAAAGAAAGTTCACTCCCAGCATATTGCTTGTGACGGGGCGGCTTTTATCGACCAGAATGCTGTCATTGCCTTGGGGGCTTCCGCCTAATTGTTGGCGAATGTTATCCGTGAGTTGGACTAGGGTGTCTTTACCTGCGCGCTCGAAGGCGATAGCCGTATTATTTTCGTCTAAGGTAATATCTAAAAAAGTATCTTCAAAATAGGCTTGAAAGCCAGAAACCGTTGCGCGCTCGTCAAAGCGTGTAGAAAGAATGTCGAAACTTGCTTCGAGAGTATTGCCTTTGGTGTTGAACCATTGCGTTTGTGCTGCAAAAATAATGCTGGTTTGGTCTCGCTCAGCTTCTGTTTGGTATAAGCGAAACGAGCGAGGAATATAAACATCATTAATAATTTCGACATTGTTTTGAGCTGAGTTGAGTTGTCGTATATCCGTGTTTCGGAACCCTTCTGTGGAATACCCTTGAGTAAGGTTGCTGCGATTACTGTCTACAATTGCTGCGAGTATTCCAATGTTTAAGTCTTTTTTTTGCCAGTTATGGCTGGCCAAAGCAAACGTTTCTGTGGTGTTTTTTTCTGCGACGGAATTACGGGTTACTTGCCCGCTAACCACAAGATGGCTAGGTTTCTCATCATGGATAAAGTCGAAAGGCTTGGGGGTGACGAGTTGAATGTTGGCGCCAATGCTACCGTCTTGCTCTTTTGCGCTGGTTGTTTTTTGAATATGAGCTTGCGAAATTAATTTTGCAGGTAAAATATCAAAAGAGAAGCCACGCTCTTGGTTGTCTGTGGCGACGGTTCTGCCGTTGATCAGTGTGGTATTAAATTCTGGCCCAAATCCTCTTACAGTCAGGAATTGACCTTCACCACCGTTGCGTTCTATAGCAACCCCTGTAATGCGTTGCAGCGCTTCGGCAACGTTGGCATCGGGGAATTTGCCAATATCTTGCGATTGAATCACGTCCACAATGCCATTGTAGTGGCGCTTTATGGCTAATGAACGCCGTAAGCTGGAGCGGTACCCCGTGACTAATGTTTCTTCTACTTGAATGTTTTGTGAAATCTCGGGTGCTGTTGGTGAAGCGTGAATAGTGCGTGTTTCTAGCGTGAAAATACCAGTGTTATTTTTAATGGCGGTATAAGGGGTGTCTTTAAGTAATGTCGTTAAGGCGTGTTGGATATTGTAGAGGCCAAGAACTGCATGGCCATAGGTACTTTTAATTTTTTCGTAATCATAAATTATGGGGATGTTGGCTTGTAGCGCTAGGCGATTAAGAGCGATATCCAAAGTGCTGGGCGGGATGGTAAATTCAATGAGGGGGGAGTTTTTTTCGGCGGCGAATACGGCTGCAGGAAGACTCATTAGTAATAAGTAAAAAAAGCAGTACAGCAGGGCAATCATTGGATAATATGAAATGTGACGACCCTGATTATTATGCTGTCCTTGGCTGCGTAAAGCGCGTAGCGTTTTCACGTTATCCGTGCACTTTAACGCTCAGTCAGAATAATTATGCCGGCGTTGTCCGTGCGAGCACTGATGTTAAACTGCGAGGATAAGGTGCTAATAAAAGCATCAACATCATTGGCCTTAAAATATCCCCCAATACGTTTGTTGGCAAGTGCTGGTGATGAAATGGTAAAGCGGGTGCCCGAATATCGGCCAATCTCAGCAATCACTTGCTCTAAGGGTTCGCCTTTAAAAATTATCATCG
>NZ_CEXWTU010000101.1:0-6015 GCF_982758155.1 Marinagarivorans sp.
CTCAGGAGTATAGATTCGGGATGCCGGAATAGGGGAACGCTTCGCGTCGGGAGTCTGGAATTTTAACCCATTTGTTTGCGGCAGGGTTCACTTCGTTCATGAATCGGGAACGCTTCGCTCGGGAGGCGCTTCGCGCCGGGAATCTAGGATTTGGAAGCCTACTTCTCAGGCCTAGCATCACGCCTCCCGTATCTCTTTTTCTCGCCTCCTAAGCGAAGCGCATTCTCGTATCCGGATTCAGTATTTTCTCGCTTCTTGAGCGTAGCGAATCCGCTATGCGAAGCGGCGTTTGTTCCAGCGGATGAAGCGCCAGCTGCGCTTCATCAGCAGTTGGTAGGCCAATACAAACGCCAGACAACAGCTAAAGGATACGGCCTCGGCTTGTGGTAGGTAATTAAAAATCATCCCTAGGGACACTAGGCACATTTGAACAAATAGCATGATGTAAAGCGTTTGGCGAGAGCTAAAGCCGGCACGCATTAGAATATGGTGAATATGGGTTCTATCGGGCGCCAAAGGCGATTTACCGCGCTTAATTCGGCGGTACATTAGGGTAACCATATCGGTCATAGGCAACAATACAAACCACAAAGCCGTGATGGGCTTAAACGCTATTGCTTGCTCGTTAGTGCCACACAGCAATAGCACCGCTAAAGCCATGCCCACAAACATACTGCCAGCATCACCCATAAATACTTTTTTAATGCGCGTTTTTTCAGGTTTACCCCAAAGGTTAAACAACAAAAACGCCATCAAGGAGCCCACCAACCCCAAGCACAACCAAGCAAGATTCAGCTGGCCAGCCCCTACAAACAATAACGACAAGCCCAAAAAGCTGGTTAAACCCAACCCCCCGACCAAGCCATCAATGCCATCCAACATATTAATCGCATTAATTACCGCTATTATCGCCACCAATGCAAAGGGGTAACCCAACCAGCCCAAGCGAATTTCGCCTAGACCCAAAATATCGCAAAAAGAGCCTACACTCAACTTTAGGCCATAGACGAATAATGCCGCAATTAAGAACTGAGCCACTAATCTAAAGCGGGCACTAATGTCGTACCTATCATCCATAGCACCCATAAAAACAACCAAGGCACCACCCAGCATAAATACACGTACAAACGGGGGTTGCTCTAGAAAAATATAGGAGGATAAAAAGATGCCAGCAAACATGGCTAAACCGCCAATTAACGGAATGGCACCGCTGTGGTGCTTACGGCCGCCCGGCTTATCTACCAAACCTATGCTTACAGCAATTGGCCTAAACAGCTTTACGGCTGCCACTGTCGCCAAAAAGGCGACGCCCATTACCGCAAATCCATATTCCATGTAGAACTCCAAAAAGACTCTGCTCGATAAGTCTAAGCTTGTTACCGTTAATATTGACACTGCCTGCCCGCCATCTCAAAACCTGTAACAACCTTAGTCCAAACGGGTTGTTTTTGGCGCCAAGTACAGCCAAAACCTCAAACAATGTCGCACTTACCTTCGAATTGACACCAAAACCACACCAATTACGCATAGCTTGTAGTCAAAATTGCTTTTACGGAGTTTAGCAGTGTTAAGCCACTACCCAAAAGTGATATTTTGTAACTTTAGGTAACCGATTTTATAACACCAAAAACCGAAAGCATTAAACGCGACCAAAAACATCCTCGAAACGGACAATATCATCCTCCCCTAGGTAGCTACCGCTTTGTACCTCTATTAACTCCAGCAAAACCTTACCGGGGTTTGTCAGCCGGTGCTTCTCACCTAGCGGGATATAAACGGATTGATTCTCTGACAACAGCATTTCATCATCCCCACGCTGAACAACAGCCGTACCAGAGACAACAATCCAATGCTCGGCGCGATGATGATGCATCTGAAGTGACAAACTGGCGCCGGGTTTAACCGATATGCGTTTTACTTGGTAGCGCTCGCCATTATCGATGCTGTCGTAACAACCCCAAGGCCTGTGTACCTCGCGGTGCAAAGAGAATTCACTGCGCCCTTGCGCCTTTAAATCACCGACAACAGCCTTAACCGCCTGCGAATTCTTTTTGTTAATCACTAACACGGCATCGGCCGTATCGATAACCGCTATGTCTTCCAAGCCCACAAGCGCCACTAAGCGCCCGTTACCATTGACATAACAATCATGACTATCTTTAGCGATAACATCACCCACAAAGGCATTACCAAGGGCGTCTTTATCACTAACCTCCCAAAGCGCATCCCAACTACCAATATCACTCCAGCCGCTATTTTCCAGGGGTAATACCCATGCCTGCTGGGTTTTTTCCATTAGGGCATAATCCACCGAGATAGCGGGGCTTTTAGCAAAGGCAGCCTCATCTAAGCGAATAAAATCGAGATCTTGAACACTTGCCCCTAGGGCTGCCTTACAAGCCGCGACTATTTCTGGCTGAAACTTTTCCAGCTCGGCTATTAATTGTGCTGCTTTAAACACAAACATACCGCTATTCCAGTAATAGTCACCACTGGCTACGTATTGCTCGGCTGTTGCACTATTGGGCTTTTCCACAAAACTAGCCACTGCACTAGCGCCACCTTTATCTGCCGCTTTAATGTAGCCATAGCCGGTTTCCGGCTTTGTAGGAGCAATGCCAAAGGTCACCAGCTTTTGCTCGTCGGCCAATGCAGCCGCAGCTTTAACCGCCTCATTAAAGGCGTCGGTATTTTTGATTAGGTGATCTGCAGCGAATACCGCAATAATGGCTTCGGGGTCGCGTGCCATGGCATGCAATGCCGCTACCGCTACCGCTGGCGCCGTATCTCGCGCTATTGGCTCTAAGATAATATCGGCCTTGGATGCAAGCACTTCGCTTAGCTGGTCTGCCACCATAAAGCGCTGTTCGTTATTGCAAACAACAATAGGCGCAACATCACCAGCCACACGCTTAACCGTATGTTGCAACAAGCTATAATCGCCGTACAACTTATGCAATTGCTTAGGGTAATGCTGGCGAGACTTTGGCCACAAACGCGTTCCACTACCACCTGACAAAACTACAGGAATAACAACTGACATAAGAATCCTTAACTCGCTTTTTGAAATTGCGCGGGATTATAGAGGGGAAATACAAAAAATAATACGATGAGGTAAGAATGAAACTGAGACTAGAGCGTAAACTAGCGAATATCAGCTAATTGCTCATTCACTTTTTCGCGCAGCTCTTTGCCTGGCTTAAAATGAACCGCATGTTTTGCGTCCAGAGCAACTTGCTCACCAGTTTTTGGGTTTCTAGCCTGCCTTGGCGGCCTGTAGTGCAATTCAAAACTACCGAAACCACGAATTTCTACGCGCTCACCGGCCGTTACCGATTGCGCCAGTTGCTCAACCAGCATTTTGATAGCAAGTTCAACATCGCGCACTTGAATTTCTTGCTGAGCATCGGCAATGCGCTCGATAAGCTCCGATCGTGTCACTGTCATACTGTCGCTACCTTAAAACTGTAGATTTAATAGACATGCAAACCTACAAGAAATGGTGAACGGATACATCACGCCGCTGATAAAGCATTGTTATACAACAGTTTTATGACAGAACAAAGGGTTTGATGGAATTAAATGGGCGGCATCGCACCGATCAAAGCACGCCTCGGTGAATTGATCGGCATAACAGCAAACAGAAGTAGTGAAGGGATCACACAAAAAAGGGCAAGATTTGCAGACCAACCCCCTCAAGGCAAAGAGCCAAACCTTACAGCCCAACATCAATCGAATGGCAGGTATAAACCACCGGATATTAATTGGATTCTATGTAAAAACATGAAGGAGCCCTGAGGCACCTTCATACATTCGCTTAACAAAAGATTAAAGTGCTAGGCTCATCAGCCATCAAAATCGAACTCTTTCATTTCACGCATTAAACGTAGCTCTTCAATTTTATCCTCGAGCTTACGTCGTGCATCAACGCCTAGCGGCTTTGCACTTTCCTCATCAACAAAATCATCAATATCTTGATGCATTAAATCGAGATTAATATCTTGCTTAATAATTTCAAGACCCATAGCACAGGCTCCTCATGTAAAAACAACACATAAAAAACTTAACTAGAGCAGACAGCCCGCCAGGGGCGAATCTTTGAGTGGAACAACCACCCGCACAACAAATAAGAGCATTCTAATACTGCGGAACCGGAACGGACTCTTCGCTCCACCACCACAAAAGTTTAGATCGCTTTTAAGCGACTGGTTCCGATTATGTCTATTTTTATTATCCGAGAAAAGCCTTATTTTGGACTTTCGCTTGAATTATTAGACTGTTTTTAGTCGAATTTACGAAGCAACTAAACATAACAATCTAAAACCCTATTAACATGTCACTAAATCGATATCGTAACCATCCTCTCTAAGTCGTGCCATCTTATACCTTAAGGTTCTGGCGCTAATACCTAAGCGCTTTGCCGTCTCTTTCTTACTACCATTCTCTTTACGTAAGGTTTGCACAATAATCTCATACTCGCGCTGTTTTAAGTCCTGCCCTAACACAGCTCCATCACTATCCACAGTCAATATAGACTCTTCCCGTGCAGAGCTTGCCGTACGTAAATATGCAGGTATAGCACTGGCATCCGCAACAGCCTGGTTAGAGACCACATCAATCAATGAAGGCTTTTCGCTATACAACTGCCCTGCCTGCAAGCCGAGATCTTCTGGCTCGATGACATTCCCAGCCTGTAAGATCAAGGCGCGCTGCATAACATTATCTAGCTCACGCACATTACCAGGCCATGGGTAACTCAACAGAGTAAGTTCGGCACTATCACTCAAGCGCACCCCAGCGCGATGCTGCTTAACCGCATGACGCTGTAATAAGCTCAGGGCTAGCGGCAGTATGTCTTCTTTTCTGTCGCGTAAGGGTGCCCACTGCAACGGCAGTACACTTAATCGAAAGTACAAATCTTCGCGAAACTTACCATCCACAACCTGCTGCCGCATGTCTCTGTTGGTGGTCGCTATAACGCGTACATCTAACTTAATACACTTACGCCCCCCTAAACGCTCCACCTCACGCTCTTGTAACACGCGCAATAATTTAGCCTGCAGCGGTAAAGCCATTTCGGATATTTCATCCAATAAAATAGTCCCGCCATTAGCCTGCTCAAATTTCCCCGGTGCCGAACTATAAGCACCGGTATAAGCCCCTTTTTCGTGCCCAAAGAGCATGGCTTCCAGCATGTTTTCGGGGATAGCCGCGCAGTTAATAGCGATAAAGGGCTGGTTTTTACGGGGTGAATGTTCGTGAACATAGCGAGCCAATACCTCCTTTCCGGTACCCGACTCCCCTACCAGCAAAGCTGTAGAATCTGATTGAGCCACACGCCGGGCAAGCTGAAGTAACTTTTGGCTCGACGGGGCCATGGCGACAGGCTCATCACCCAGCGCAGAAGCCACATGGCCGACAAATTTACGCGCCGTTGAAACCAACACCTCGGCCTCAAAAGGCTTGACTAAATAATCTACGGCACCTTCACGCATTGCTTCAACAGACTCGCTGATACTCGCGTAAGCTGTAATTAACAGCACGGGGATATGAGCAAAATCCTTTCGAATAATACGCAGCAAATCGTGGCCACTTAATGCCCCCATATTCACATCTGAAACCACCAGCGCCAAATCTAAATAATTAGGTAACAGCGCTAATGCCTGCTCGGCACTACTGGCTTGAATCACCTCAAAATCAGCGAGAAGTAACGTGTCACATAAGGCTTCGCGAAGGTCAAAGTCGTCTTCCACGACCATTACTTTATGCTTCACTTTACTGTCCACATCATTCAGCGGCATGGCTAACTGGCTATTCATAGAGCCTCCCGAGATAAGTTTGCTGGATGACTCACAGCAGGAATTGCCACATTATTGAGCGGCAAGTAAATACGCGCCTTTGTTCCAACACTGACACCAGAATGCAAGCTCATATAGCCGCCATGTGCCCTCGCCACCGATTGCACAACCGCCAAGCCCAAACCCGTCCCCTGAGCTTTCGAGGTGTAAAACAGCT
>NZ_CEXWTU010000101.1:6025-16449 GCF_982758155.1 Marinagarivorans sp.
GCTGAGTGTAATTGCTCATCCGTCATGCCTGGCCCGTCGTCCACCACCGATATACGCACACTGGGTACAGCATCCAGCGTTAAGACATCAAATCGTAAGGCGATGTTTACGCCGCCCAGTCTGGCCTGCACGGCGTTATTTATTAAATTACCCACTGCACTAATCAGCGCCTCACGATTACAGCGTATTCGCGTTGCGGGCAATGGATTAACAAAAATACAGTAGCTTTTACTGGTCGCTAGAGTTACCTCTGCAGCGGCTCGAATACCGCTTTCAAGATCAGCTAGCGTTACTACGTCATTAAGGGGTAATTCATTGCGTACAAAAAGCAGCATGTCTCGCACCTGCTTTTCCATATGCTGCAAACGGCCTTGGATTTTTGTCGCGAAGCGCTTGTGATTTTCGGGGGTTAGGGAATCGTTCGTTAAATGATCGGCATACAACATGGCCGCCGATAAGGGCGTACGAATTTGATGCGCCAACGCCGACACCATCTTACCCATGGCCGACAATTTCTCGTAACGGCTTACTTTCTGCTGAAGCTTTCGGGTTTCGGTTTGATCGGTTAATAATATAATTTGGCCTTCATCATCCAGCGAGCTAGTAGCCATGCTTACACGCCGGCCATCACGCGTAGATATCTCTAATCCATCATCCCCTCTGGGCGCAAAACACTCGCCGATAATATCTCGCCAAAGCGAGCCATCGAGTTTGTGGGCGAGCATTTTTTGCGCAGCAGGATTACTTTGAACAATGCACCCCCGAGCATCAATAACAATGATGCCGCCCGGTAGAAGGTCGAGGAGTTTTTGTAAGCGCTGAGCCAGCTGGGCCTTTTCTTCATTCGCCTCTTGTTTTTCGGCCGAGACTTCATCCAACTCTTGAGTCAGCCGAGCAACCCGCTCTTCAAGCAATTGATATGAACGCCCTAGTTGTGTTGATGTTGAATTGAAAAATTCAAACGCATCACTAAGCTGCTCAGCACTTGGAGACGCGGCACCGACAGGCATTACGCCATGACTATGTAAAGCCTTGGCAATATCATTTTTTTGAGGTGCTGCTGGATCATACTGAGCAGACTGCATAAACTCACTCCCGACAAGTTACTGTCATATATCTTGAACTTAGGGAGGTTTTAGCAAGCGCAGTGCCAGATTATTTTTTTCTTAAAAATCAGAAGGTTAAAGATAAAAAAAGAAACTTAGTCAAAGTATTGGCTAAAAAAGAAACGGCCTTAATACGTTTAGTGGAAAATCAAACCGTTAATCCATCTTGCCTACAGCTTCCGTTATATTTATAGAAAGCTGGCTAATCAAATTATTCAGGCTCGTCACATAAGGGCCGTATCCATCGCCGGATACCTCCTCAGACAAAACAACCCGCTTCTGCAGCAGTGTTTTTTCGCCATTATTTTCGGTAAGCGCCCACTTTGCCTTCAACACCACAGTGCCCCCTAGCTTGCCTGAAAACTGCTCAAACACGATCCGAATTTGGCGCGTGGGCCGGTTACGGTTATCCCACGGAAATGGCCAAATAGCGTCCACATCGGTTAGCTGGCTCATATTACTCGCCACTACACGGGTAATGGCCTCGCGTAAATTACCGGCCCAAATATTGTAAAGCGATAGGTTCACGCTTTGCCCGTCACGGTGCGTCACCACTCCAGGCTGCATCAATGCCTCGGGTAAGAATAGTGGCCCAATACCGTAGGTATGCTCTTCATTTATAACAAAGGTTTTCTGCTCTGCAGCAGATTCCGCCGCCAAGCCATGCAGGGTATAAAAGTGAGTTTTCGGGGCTATTGCGCAACCGCTTAGTAACAGCGTGAAAATGCATGCAGCATATCGATTAAAGTATGTCATTTTATTCGTCTTTCCCTAAACCAAAGACTAAAGAATTGGGGTAGCGGTAAAGCTCCTCCACAAAACGATCAAAAGAATCAGAGGCTTCACTCACCGAATTCAGCATTTCCAAAAACTCGGCGTGTAATTGCGAATCGGGGGCAATAGTGTGATCCACACTCTTCAAGGTTTGCGTGAGCTGAGCCAGCGTACCCCTCGCATCTGTAACAGCGCCTTCTAGATGGCGCGTTGCTTTTTCGGCGTTAGCAATTGTGCCGTGCAAAGCTTCAGCAGTATTATTTTTCTTGAACACATTTAGGATTTGACTAAGGGCCTGCATACTCTCATCCACACCTTGGCCGATACTCTCTACAGGTACCCGGCTAAATGCATCCGCCACTTTTGAAAGCTGCCGCTCTAACTGATCAAGTGGTTGATCAACGGTAGGGATTTGACTCGCAACACCATTCCCACCCGCCATCAACTGCGCAGGCTGGGCACTGTCAACAAAATGCAGCTCTATATACTTTGACCCCAACATTAAATTGCCGGATTTAATCTCAGCCCGTAAACCTTTAGCGATCAAATCATTAAGAATAGCGTCAGTTTGCTCACGCGTAGGTGATGATTGACTATCAAAACGCTGTGGCTCTAACTTAATAATCACCTCAAGACTTTTTTCCGGAGAGCCAATAGATGCAAGGCGAATATCAGCAACGCTCCCCACTTTTAAGCCTCGAAATTCAACCGGTGCACCAATGCTCAAACCTTTAACTGAATAACTGTATTTCAGCAGGTAGGTGTAATTAAGTGTGTATCGCCCCTCGTGAGCCGCATTTTTATTATCATACAAAGCAAAAGTATGATCCGCCACAACCGGCTTCTGACCAGTCACTGCCGGAGGACTTTCAAATGCAACACCGCCTAATAACAATGACGATATGGAAGCCATCTCGGCCTTAATGCCATCAATACCCACCGACACATCAAAACCACTCACATTCCAAAAACGGCTGCGTAAGCTCACTAAATGATCATAAGGCGCTTCAACGAAAATCCTGGCATCTACATGACCGCCATCAAGGCTTAACTGGTAGTTAATAACCTCTCCAACCCGCAACTGACGGTAATAAACTGGCGACCCAACATCAAGCGAACCCAGCGTCTCTGCACGCAAGATATACTGCGTGCCCTTCTCATCAGACTGCACGCCGGGCGGCTCACTCAAACCAAAAAAACTATCCTTACGGCCTTCTTTTTTACCGGGGTCCATAACAATATAAACCCCCGAAACCAAGGTGCCGAGGTTAGATACACCCGAAGCACTGATGCGCGGTGTGACCAACCAAAAGCGGCTATGCTCACTTAAGTGGCGAGACATGCTTCTATCTAAGGTCGCAATAGCATGAACACGTGATAAGTCATCGCTCAAATTAAGCTTAGTGACCTTTCCCACAGGTACATCCTTTAAGCGAATTTCCGTTTTGCCCACCTCAATACCACCGGCTGCATCGAAAATAATTTCAACCTCTACACCTTTTTGATCCCAAGCCCTAACACCCAAAGCAATTGCAACCACAAGGGCAAAAAAGGGCACCAGCCAAATAGGCGAGATATGCCGTCTACGCTCTATCGCCTGAGGAATTGACGGTGCTGCGCTCTCAGGCAACTGTTCTGGCACTTTTTCTGACACTACACATTTTCTCCACGAGATTGATTTTCAATTCCAAGCTTGAACACTTTCTCTTGCCCGCCAGCTGCATCCCAAATAAGACGGGGATCAAAAGCATGCGCCGCCAGCATCGTTAATATCACCACCGCCGCAAAAGGCAAAAGCGCCTCACCCGGTACAATTGAGCCCAAAAAGCCAAACTGCACCAAACCTGTTAACAGCGTAACCACAAAAACATCGACCATAGACCATCGGCCCACCCACTCGGTTATTTTGTACAACCACACGCGCTCTTTCATACCGCGGGTATCACCCTGCGCTACAGACCACACGAGATAAATTAACACGATCAATTTTGCGACAGGCACAACCAAGCTTGCCACAAACACGACTGCCGCAATGCCCCATAAGCCATGCGACATCAAGGCCACGACACCCGAAAAAATCGTATCGCTGCGTTCGCCCAACAACGTACTCATGGACATTATCGGCAATACATTCGCAGGAATATAAAGCAATGCCGCCGCAACCGTATAAGCGAGGGTTTTTTGTAAACTGTTGGGCTTACGGGTATGCAGGCTGTTATCGCAACGGGGGCAGCAGCCAACGACATCCAACACTTTTTCACCCACCAACGCATGACAAATATTACAATCATAAAGGGCTTCTCCTTCGGCACTGGCAAAACAATTATTGGGCTGCAACCAAGCCCACAATGCACGTTTATCAATACACCAATAAATGGCCCCAAGCACAGCAACCAGCGCAAAAAAGGACATCATCGAAACACCGAGCACGATTGTAGCCATATCACCCAACTTAACGGAAGTTACCAATACACCCAGCAAAAAAATTTCCAACATGCTCCAGGGAGCCGCCTTCGTAAACCAGCGAAAAACCGTAATTTGGTAGGGTAAGCGCCAACCAAAATAGCAAGGCAGCACGAGATAACATAATGCGAGCAATTCGAATAAAGGGAAGAGAAAGATAGTCACGAACACAAGGATAGCGAGAGGAATGTAATCGTGATGCACTAAAGCCCAAACACCGCTCAGTAGATTCGCTTCGTGATAAAAAGCACCCACTTTTAGCCCCAAAAAAACAAAGCAATTGCTGAGCACAAATAAAACAACACCGGTGATAACCAAGGCTGCCGCTTTCTCACGCCAAGCCCCCTGACCGAAGCTTAACGCTTGATTACAGCACGAGCACAGCAGCGTGTTCGCCGGCTGCTGGTCGGGCATAGCCTGTACCTGACCGCACTGATCGCAACTCACCCAATCTTTATGACTGGCAAACATTCTCCTTTCGCCACCCATATCCGGCGTAATTATTCCGGACTCCCGTTCTGATGAGTAATGCATTTTGCAGCTAAACCTTCACCAAACTAATAATTTCCGAGAGCTGGACTATACTGTATGAAAGCGCACACGTCATGGACCTTGTGGCAGACTATGAATTCAAAACAACCCTCGCACGGCCTGCCTAATGGGCTACACCGGCTGCTTCGCGTACTGCATATTGTCGAGAACCCTCGCACGGCGTTCTGGTTTTTTCGCAGCCTACATAAACAAGCTGAAGCACAATGCACATTAACCTCGATCAATGATATCCAACAGGCCGCCGACAAACTGCATCACCAACATTTTGATGCTGTATTTATTCATATGGGCGCTAAGTTAAATAGTCATTTAGCGGATATTGCCCTGCTCAAGCACTGGGGTAGTCAAGTCACCATAGTCGCCATACTGCACGACACCGACGAATACGCACACCCACAACACATTGATGCATTGATAGAAGCCGGTGTTGATGACTATATAAAAGCAGAAGATATCAATACCCCCCTACTCCCAAGGCTTGTCACCTATGCTGTAGAGCGTAAACAAGCCAATTTACGGCTGGCAGCCGTCACACAGCAAGACTCAATTACGGGGCTCGCTAATCGCTCTGAATTTTTACGCTTATGTGAAACACAGCTAACAAATCAATATGATCCTTCACGCAGCACGGCAATGCTACTCATCGATTTGGATCAATTTAAAAACATTAATGATACGAAAGGCCATTCCACTGGCGATAAGTTTCTACATCATATCGCCGCACGGCTAAAGAAGTCCCTACGCCAAAGCGACACCATTGCGCGTTTAGGCGGCGATGAGTTTGTGGTAATGCTCTCCAGCATGCCCGACATTGATAGCATCCAACGTATCGCAAGAGACCTATTAGGCACCCTATCTCAAGCATCGAACATCGATGGTTGTCACCTAACTACAACAGCCAGCATCGGCATAAGCATGCTCAGCGATAAAAACGAAAGCTGCGAATTGCTTCTGAAAAACGCTGATATTGCAATGTATTCCGCCAAGCAACAGGGGGGCAACCGCTACGCATTTTTCACCAGGAACCTTCAAGTTGCAGCGTCGCTGCGCATATCCCTAGAGACTGAGCTCAACAAGGCCATTGCTAACGACGACTTTTTTCTCACGTATCAGCCTCAAATTAATGTGCAAACCGGAAAGCTATACGGGGCAGAAGTACTTTTGCGCTGGAATCATGCAGAGCATGGTGAAGTCCCACCCAACGCATTCATTCCAACACTGGAAAGTACAGGCCTAATAGGTCCCGTCACCGACTGGATTATTCGCCAAGCCATCTCACAATGGGAACAGTGGATTAAAGCGGGTGCCATTGATGAAAACCACCACTTGTCTATCAATTTATCACCGAAAACATTGGGCCACCCAGACTTCAAAACAACACTCTTAGACATACGTACACTGCCAGCGGATAGAAAAAAGCGCATTCATTTCGAGATCACAGAAAACTTATTTGTCGATCCAGAAAACAATATCGATAACCTCAAGTTCATTAAGGACTGCGGCTTTCAACTCTCAATGGATGATTTTGGCACTGGATACTCGTGCCTAAGCTATCTCAAGCATTTCCCTCTGGACTGTATTAAATTAGATTGTGAGTTCACTCGCGACATCATTAACAACCCCGTTGACCTAGCGATAACACAAGCCGTCATTAATTTAAGCAAAGACTTACATATAGACCTTATTGCTGAAGGCGTTGAAAACGAAGAGACATTGGCGCTATTAAAAAATATGGGCTGCAAGCTTATTCAAGGCTATTTCTACTCTAAACCCCTTAAGAGTACAAACTTCGAAGAGTACTGCCATCACTTAAAAAGCTGCTAAGCTGTGCACTCATGCACTGCCACATCTATATTTTATGCTTGTTATCAACTCCCAGCTCAGCATTCCACTGCGCTGCATTCAACTTAGCGCCATTCGGGCACAAGGCGCTGGCGGACAAAACGTCAACAAAGTCTCTACGGCTATTTGCCTCCAACTCGATTTAAAGACCACGCCAATGCCAGGCTACGTAAGAGAACAACTTTACAAAGCCAACGACTCCCGCATTAGTGACAACCACATCATTACAATCAAAGCCCAACGCCATCGCACACAGCAAAAAAATCGAGACGACGCCCTTGAGCGGCTGAGTGATTTAATCAACAAAGCCTGCCATAAACCCAAGTACCGAGTCGCCACAAAGCCCACACGCGGCAGTGTAGAACGCCGAATAAAAGGGAAAAACCAGCGGGGCAACGTTAAAAAAATGCGCAGCAAGAATAATTTCGATGACTAAACTCGCCACCACGCACAGCCGATCACTTTAAAATGAAAAAAATATTAAATAGCATTGAATACTGGGGTAATAAACTGCCACACCCCACCGCATTATTTATTATCTTGTGTGGCGTTGTTGTTTTGGCATCGGCCCTACTCAAGCTTTTTAACGTGGGCGCCGCTCTTAACCCCGCAGAAGAAGCGGTCTTCGTAAAGAGCCTACTCAGTCGCGATGGCCTGCATTACTTTCTAACAAATGCCGTCAAAAACTTTGTCACCTTTGCACCAGTGGGCACGGCATTAGTGGCTGTTATGGGGCTCAGTATTGCAGAACACTCAGGTCTTCTTCCGGCATTACTCAAAGGGCTCGTAAAACGGACACCCGAGAAATTTCTGACGGCAGCGGTTGTATTTAGCGGTGTACTCTCAAGCCTTGCGTCCGATTCTGGCTATGTGATTTTAATCCCGTTAGCCGCGATTATTTTCATTCAAGCTGGTCGCCATCCTATCGCCGGCATAGCAGCAGCCTTTGCTGGTGTCTCGGCAGGCTACAGTGCCAATCTCATTGTTGGCCCACACGATGCTGTACTAGCCGGGCTGAGCCAAGAAAGTGCACGCACAATTGTCCCTGACTATATCGTGAGTATTACTGGAAATTATTATTTTATTGTCGTTTCAACGTTTTTAATTACCGCAATTGCCAGCTGGGTTAACCACGTATTTACCCGCAAACAAGTTGAAACTATTAACTTCGTAGTTCCGCCAGTGAGTACAGAAGAACAAAACGAATCGTTAGTGCGACGAGGCCTTGCCGCAGCAGGCATCACATTATTAGTCATCGTGACGTTCTTGCTTGTTGCAACGGTACCGGATAACGGAATATTACGCAGTATTGATGGCAACCTACTGCAATCGCCACTGACTCAAGGTGTAGTCGTCATTATCGCGTTAACGGCAGCACTCTGCGGCATTAGCTACGGCCTTGCCGCACGCACCTATGCATCATGGCAAGATGCCATTACCGGCATGGAGCAACACACAGCCACCATGGCAGGCTACTTGGTGCTTATGTTTTTTGCTGCGCAATTTGTCAGTTTATTTAACTGGTCACAGCTAGGGCTTGTCATTGCCATCAGTGGCGCCAACGGCTTAAAAGCATTGCAACTACCACTGCCACTCCTTTTAATTACATTCGTATTTTTAGCCGGCTTTATTAACCTATTTATTGGTAGCTCTTCCGCAAAATGGGCCCTTCTTGCCCCCATTTTTATCCCTATGTTTTTATTACTCGGCCTAGCACCCGAGGCCACTCAAATGGCTTATCGCATTGGCGACAGCACGACTAATATCATCTCACCACTAATGCCCTACTTTGGCGTTGTCATTGCATTCATTCACCATTACAGCAAAAACTTAGGCTCTGGCACAGTAATCGCGCTAATGCTGCCCTACAGTATCGCTTTGCTACTCGGCTGGACTATAGTTTTAGCCATTTGGCTATTTTTGGACTGGCCACTCGGCCCTGGAGTTAAGGCATTTTTACTATGAATCAATTCTCTGATGTCATTCAATACTTACGCCGGTTTGCTCAAGAGCGCGACTGGGAGCAATTCCATAGCCCTAAAAACTTGAGCATGGCACTCAGTGTAGAGTGCGCAGAGCTTATGGAGCATTTTCAATGGATGGATTCACAGGCTTCTCGCAACCTTAGCGGCGAACAAAAGCAAGCCGTCGGCGAAGAAGTGGTAGACGTACTGCTTTATACATTGCGGCTAGCCGATGTACTGAAACTAGATTTACCTGAAGCCATCCTGCAAAAAACACAAGAAAATGAGGCCAAATACCCCGTGAATAAAGTGAAGGGAAGCTCAAAAAAGTATAGCGAATACGAATAAGCGTTAGCCTTGCACCATCACATAAGCGTCTATACTTTAATTGAGTCCAATACTAGGAACTCGCAAGGAGACGCACCGAATGGGCACCCCGATTGATCAATACCTGAATATTTTAGCCAAAAAAGACGGCTCCGACCTCTACCTCAGTACTGGCGCGCCCCCTTGTGCAAAATTCCAGGGCACCTTAAAACCCCTATCTCAAACGCCCTTCAGTGGTGGGCAAATCCGCGATATCGCTTATGCGATTATGGATGAAAAACAACAAAAAGATTTTGAAGCCGAACTCGAAATGAACCTCGCGATTTCCATACATGAGGTAGGCCGCTTTCGCATTAATATCTTTAAACAGCGCAACGAAGTTTCCATTGTCGCACGGAATATTAATACCGAAATCCCAAAATTCGACGACTTGGGGCTACCAGATATATTAAAAGAAGTCATTATGGCCAAGCGCGGTTTGGTGCTTTTTGTCGGAGGAACAGGGTCGGGTAAATCAACCTCGTTAGCTGCACTCATTGACCATAGAAACAGCAGCAGTGGCGGTCACATTATCACCATCGAGGACCCCGTTGAATATGTACACAAACATAAAAAAAGCGTTATCAACCAGCGTGAAGTCGGCGTTGATACCCGCACTTTTAAAGCCGCACTCAAGAACACACTAAGGCAGGCACCTGATGTAATTTTAATTGGGGAAATACGCGACAGAGAAACAATGGAGCACGCTTTAGAGTTTGCAGAAACAGGCCACTTAGCCATTTCGACCTTGCATGCCAACAACGCAAACCAAGCCCTAGAGCGCATCATCAACCTATTCCCTGAAGAGCGACGCGGCCAGTTAATGCTTGGGCTTTCACAGAACTTAAAAGCCTTCGTGTCTCAGCGCTTAGTGCCGACAGTCGATGGAAAGCGCTGCGCTGCCATTGAGGTACTCCTTGGCACCAAAATAATCCAAGAGCTTATACTCAAAAATCGGCTGCCTGAAATTAAAGAAATTATGGAGAAGTCCGAAAATCTCGGCATGCAAACGTTCGATGCTGCATTATTTAAGCTATATTCTGCGGGTAAAGTTGCATTTGACGATGCCATGGCTTATGCCGATTCTCCCAACAATTTGCGCTTGCGCATCAAGCTGGCAGCAGAAGGCAATACGAGCGCTGTCACTTCATCAGGGTTACCTGAATTGAGCTTAGAAGACATAGATGAAGATGAGCCGCCAGAAGAACCGAATACTCGCTTCTGAATTAAGCGCCGCTTAAGGGACGAGGAAACAATATTTCTTCCACTAATGCTTGATCTCGACATCCTTACCTTCGTTGTTCAAAGCGTTACATGCCTCGATAACTGCTCCACGACATTATGCTCCTGCAATGTC
>NZ_CEXWTU010000102.1:0-16447 GCF_982758155.1 Marinagarivorans sp.
CCTGCTTTCTCAGCAAGGCGCTCGAAGGGGCGCATGCCGGGGCCTATAAGGATATAGGCTAGTAGGGTGACGCATGGAGCAGTTACCGGGGCATGAAACGCTTTGAGCAACGCTGTTGAGGGCGTAGGAGGCAAGTATTATTGGATAAAGTATTTTTTCCTCGGCCCTAAAGTTGAAAGTCGTGAGTAAGCTGCGAACACCAACGAGTAATACGTTCTTCAGATAACTCAAACTGGGTTTCGTCATCTAGCGCTAAACCGACAAAATGTTTTTTGTTTTCTGTTAACGCTTTTGATCCTTCAAAGCAATAACCTTCAACAGGCCAAAAACCTACAATGTTGGCGCCGCGTTGTTTTAGTTTATGGTAGAGAAAACCCATCGCATCTAAGAACCATTCTGGGTAACCTTCTTGGTCACCTTGCCCGTAAAGCGCCACTTTGGTGTTTTCGAGGTTTAGCTGGTCCAGTTCGTCCCAGACATCTTCCCAATCTTCTTGGAGTTCGCCATAATCCCAAGTGGGGATGCCAAAAATGAGGCAGTCATAAAATAGGGCGGTACTTAAAGGCTCATCGGCAATATTAAAAATATCAACTTTATCTGTGCCGAGTTTGTCAGCAATTTTTTCGCCAGACATCTGGGTGTAGCACGTAGAGCTACCGTAAAAAAGACCTATTTTTTTTCTGTTTTCATTCATAACAGCGTGACCCACTCATTAATCCATGATGAGGTTAATGCTAGGTAATCTTGTGCTTGGCTGGCATCTAATATTAACGGTTTACCGATATGCACTGCACCTAGGTCTTGCATGGCCTCATCCATCTTTTGCCCGGCCTCACCAAAACTGGGGTAATTGCTGTCGCCTAAATTAATAAGCCCATAGCGTTTACCGGCAATAGCCGGGTATTTGTTTCGCAAAAAACTGTAAAAAGGCACGATGTTTGAGGGGAGGTCTCCTACGCCAGTATTTGATGTGCAGATAAGAATAACGTCACCATTATTGATGTCGTTATCTTTAAAATCGGTGTTTATAGCGGTATTGAAAGTACTCGATAAACAGGATTCCGCATATTCGGCGACTTCTAAAGCGGTACCCATTACTGTGCCTACGATAATTTGAATGCTAGTCATATATTATATTGTTGTTTGTGGTCGTTTCTTTTTCGGGTTTCAGGTTGAAGGTTTTACAGTAGAAAGAATGTTCGGTTTCAAATAATTGAATAATTGTATCCTGCAACCGAAAGCCATGGCCTTCGTTTTTGAACGTTAAATACTCGACGTCAATGCCCTTATCTCTAGCCGCGTTGACAATAACTTCAGCTTGAGTGGGGGGAACTACTTTATCGTCTAAGCCTTGTGCAACCAATATAGGGCAGTTTAAATTATGAATGTGACTGATTGGTGAGCGCTTGATGTATTCCGCTTTTTGTTGAGGGTACTCGCCAATTAATGTGTCCAGGTAATGCGCCTCAAATTTATGAGTGTCTTTGGCGAGAGCTTCTAAGTCTGCTACGCCATAAAGGCTGACGCCAGCGTCAAACGTTTTGTGCTGTGTGAGCGCCGCCAGCACTGTAAAACCGCCGGCGCTTGAACCTTTAATGATTTTTTGTTGCGGATGCGCGAGCCCTTTGTCGACTAAAAAAATGGCGGCAAAACAGAGGTCCTCTACATCAAGAATGCCCCAGTTAAAGTTGAGTCTATGGCGGTACTTTCGCCCGAAGCCTGTACTCCCTCGGTAATTGACATCGGCTACTGCAAAACCACGGCTAGTCCAAAATTGTATTTTTAAATTTAGGGCTGCTTCTGTTGCCCCAGTGGGACCGCCGTGCCCTAATACAATTAGCGGTGGGCGTTGTTCATTACCCACACAATAGTGTTGGTTAGTCGGAGGGTAATACCAGAGGTGCGCTTCTTCGCTAGAGCTTGTCTTAAACCAGTGGCTTTCAGGGATACTGACATTCTGTTTATTGAGAGTTGGCGGTTGAGTATCTAGCCTTACTATATTCTCATTATTCAGTACGTTATGAATATACGCAGGGGTAACCGCTAGAGCTGGGTTACCACAAAGAAACACAGCTTTTTGGTTACCGCAGTGTATATGACTAATAACAGTTTGATCCGACTCTATAGCGCTTAGGGATTGGGTTGTTAAATTATACTTTTTCAGTGACCAGCAACCATTAGCACTTTCAGCGAATAATATATTCTCGCTGTCTAAAAAGCCCCAGCTACTCATGCCGAAGGTCCATTGTGGTGTGGCGCACTCAGCGTTACTTGCAATAAGTGGTGTCTGGCTTCCTTGCTCTAAATACGCGTAGAGGTTCCACCAGTTGGATTTGTCACTGACAAAAAATAATTTGTTGTCCTGTGAATATTTGGGTTGGACAATGGATTGCTCAACTTCTTTGCCATTAATTAATTGCCGAGGTTTCTGCGTGCCAGCATTTGGGAAATCAAACTCCCAAAGGCTGGTGTTATCCCAAGGCATATTGGGATGATTCCAAGAAATGAATGCGCCTTTTGTACCGTCGGGGGCAAGGCAAATTGAAGCGTAAAAGTCTTCACCGCATGCGATTTCAGAAATACAATTATCTTGCTGTGTTGAAATCGCAATAACGCTGGCTACGGGGTGCTCTTCGCTTTTATCGCTAAAAGATTCGCAGATACAAAATAGCCATTCACCTGACGGATGTACGACGAGATTAGCGTATCGAGAATTCGGTGCGTTAGTTAGCGGCGTTGGTGGCTTATCGTACCCTAACGTAAAACGGTAAATTTGTTGGTTTTTTGCATGGACAAAAAATAATGTCTGTTGGTCGATAGCGTAAGCGCCGCCGCCATATTCATGTACTTTTGAGCGTATATCCCAGGGGGCCGGTAGTAACGCTTTATGGTGCGGTATATTTTGTGGGTTATTTGGTGATATCTCGGCATACATTAATGTTGTTCGGCCGCCTTCATCGGGGAGCGATTCAGGCCAAACTAGCCCTTTTAGTGCAAGTTTAGGCTCGCCATAGCGTACATTTCCATTTGCTAGGTCCTGTGGACTTAAGGGGGATGGCCAAATGCCGCAAGGTGCGACCTCTTTATCTTGATTATTATTTTGATCTTGCATGATTTTCGGCGCTTGTTATACGTGGCGTGATTAGGATTAATGTACACAAAGTACGATTAAGAAAATTCGGCCCAGATCGGACAGTGGTCCGAAGGTTTTTCCATCGCTCGTGTTGGGTAGTCGATGCCTGTATCCTGAAGTTTTCCGAGCAGAGGCTTTGTTGCTAGAATAAGATCAATACGCAAACCTCTTTTAGGTTCGCGATCAAACCCTTTACTTCTGTAGTCGAACCAGCTAAAAAAATCGGTGCTGGTGGGGTTTTGGTGACGATAACTGTCGGTTAAACCCCAGCTTAATAGATGCTCAAGCCACTCTCGCTCTTCTGGAAGAAAGCTGCATTTTTTCGTGCGTAACCAGCGTTTGCGATTGTCTTCACCAATGCCAATGTCAATATCTTGCGATGATATATTCATGTCTCCCATAACGATGAGCTCATCATCCGGCGAGTGGTTTTGAAGCAAATGTGTTTGTAGATCGCGATAAAATTTAGCTTTCGCGGGATACTTTGTTGGGTGGTCCTGTGATTCACCTTGAGGGAAGTAGCCATTTAAGACTGTGACCTTTCGGTTGCTGTCAAAGACAATGCGCGCACCAATGAACCGTTTTTGATCCTCTTCTTTGTCGTCGATATAACCTTTAACAACATTATCAAATGTATGTGCGGCCTTAATGAGCAGGGCTACGCCGTAATGTGTTTTTTGGCCGATATATATCGCGTTATAGCCCATCGCTTGAATGTCAGCGAGTGGGAAATCCTCATCGGTTACCTTGGTTTCTTGTAGCCCAATAACATCTGGGTTGTGGTTGTCGATGATTTTTTGGAGTTGATGCAGGCGCATACGCACGCTGTTAACATTAAAGGAAATAACTTTCATAAGGATAGCAATATAGTTTAAGGCTGTTGAAGGCTCGCAATAAAAAAGCCACCCTAAGGTGGCCCTTTATGTTTAAAGGTAATGTTTGCTGAACGGTATGTGATTAATGTTTTTGCAGTGGCGTTCTTATTGCTACGGTCTCTTTGTAGAGTGCTGTGGCTAAGTCGATAAGAATAAGGCCAGTTTCGGTCAGTAATGCATCATCTTTTATGTCTATTTGACTTTCTTTGCTGCCGTAGTTGGCATCACGTTTTTCTGATTCGGCTTCTTGGAAGTCTTTGTAGGCTTGAACATCTTTGAACGGGATCTCTTTCTTAGCGAGGCGCCGTTTATTCTCAATGGCCAAAGCTTGCTCTTCGATTTCCTTTTTCTCTAAATTACGCGTTTTTTCATTCAGGGAAACATGCGTGCGGTCGCTATTTTTATTGCTTAAAGCGAATTGCTCTTTAATAAAAATAAAGTCGGGGTTATCTTTTATACGTTCGTTATGTTTGGTGGTTAGCGACGGTAAGATTTTTGAAAAATCGAAGTATCGTGCGTGAGCAGCAGCATGGATTGTGTCCCATGGGAGTGCATTGTCGTAAGCGGACTCGCCCACATCTTCATGATTCACGATAACGGGTAGGTTGAGATCTGGAACGACACCGCGATGCTGAGTACTTTCCCCTGAGACTCGATAGAATTTTGATTCCGTTAATTTTAACTCGCCTTCTGGCATGCGAGTGAGCAGTTGCACTGTACCTTTGCCGAATGATTGACTGCCAACGACTAAACCACGTTGATAGTCTTGGATTGCACCGGCAAAAATCTCGGAAGCTGATGCGCTTAGGCGGTTAATTAAGACAACAAGCGGACCGCTGTATAATGCGCTTGAGTAAGCGCGGTGATCACGTGCGACACGGCCATCGGAGCTGCGAATTTGGACAACAGGGCCTTGATCAATAAAAAGGTCGGTGAGTTGAGTGGCTTCTTGTAATGAACCGCCGCCATTGTTGCGTAAGTCCAGTACGATACCTTCAACCCCATCAGCTTTTAGTTCACTCACTAGGCGGGCTACATCGCGTGTTGTGCTACGGTAGTTAGGATCGCCTGCGCGTGCAGCTTTGAAGTCTATGTAGAAAGCAGGAATGTCGATAACTCCGACCTTGTGGCTTTTACCGTTTTCGGTTACGTCGAGTATGGCTTTTTGTGCCGCTTGATCCTCGAGTTTCACTTGGTCCCGTTTGATGAGAACGAATTTGCTTTCGTCCTTCTCTGTGAGTAGCTCTAAGCGAACCACGGTGCCTTTTTTACCTCGAATCAGGTCTACAACTTCATCTAGGCGCCAGCCTACAACGTCAACAACTTCACTTTTGGCGCCTTGCCCAACTCCAACAATACGGTCGGTGGGCTTAAGTTGACCTTGCTTGTGCGCGGGGCCGCCTGCCACTAGTCGCACGACTTTAGTGTGCTCGTCTTCAGACTGTAAAACCGCACCAATGCCTTCAAGCGATAGCGACATATTGATGTTGAAGTTTTCAGAGGTCCTAGGAGAGAAATAATTGGTGTGGGGGTCGTAGAGAAGTGTGAGTGAGTTGATCATGGACTCATACACATCGGCAGCACTTTGTTGGGCAACACGCTTCAGTTGATTCTGGTAGCGTTTAAGCAGCGTTTCGCGGGCCTTCTCGGGCTCTTTTCCGGATAGCTTTTGATTGAGCAAGCTAAGACGCAAGCGTTTATCCCAAAGGCCATCTGCTTCTGCAGCCGTTTGTGGCCAAGGTGATTTTTCGCGATCGATCTCTACTAGTTCATCCTTATCAAAGCTGAATATCACTTTTGGGTCGCTAAGCGAGCCCACTACTTTATCAAGTCGATCGGTTAAACGCTGACGATAGCGCTCGTAAACGGTAAATCCATAGGCAAGATCGCCAGATTTAAAGTCGTCATCAAACTTATTTTTGTGTTTTAAAAACTCATAGACATCGGCTGCCAAAAAGAACATTCGAGCAGGGTCGAGGCTTGATAGGTATTTTTCAAGGAAGGCTTGAGACAAAGCATCATCAACAGGTTGCTCGCGATAGTGCCGACTGCTAAGCATCTCAACCAATTTTTTGGTGGTTACGGATTGCATTTTGGTAGGCTCAATAGCTTTTGCCGCAGTAACTGCCGAGCAATTTAAGCTTAAGCCTATTAGGCATCCTGTAACGATAAGCTGTTTTAACAAAATATTACCCCTGAAATAGAGACCTACTCGGTCGCGTAGTGGTTAGGCGTCGGCATCAGTGTATAACCAAGCTGTTAAGCTGAGCGCATAACCATCGACTTGTACGTTTTATAAGGCATTTATAGCTGTTGCCCTAAAAAAGATAAAACATATATCAAACTTGACTCGCAAGCAAACATCAGACAGGCAAGTGAAGGTTTTGTTTCATGGCTTCTTTCATATGGTTGGAGGACTACAGGTTTCCTTTATAACTAAGTGGCCTATAACTGGTTGCGAAATCAGAAACTCAGCTATATTCGTGATACATTTGCCTATCACTATAAACTGTAACAGGTTCTTCTCTGAATCTGGCCTTCAAGCATATTCATAGCCCCTAGGAGCGACACCCATGAAATACAACTCGATTCTTGAAACCATTGGTAATACGCCGCATGTCCGAATAAATAAACTTTTTGGTGATCGGCATGAGGTATGGATGAAAGTCGAACGATTCAATCCGGGCGCTAGCATTAAAGACCGAATAGCATTAGAAATGATTGAGCAAGCTGAGGCCGCAGGATTAATCGACAGTGCGACCACGATCATTGAGCCGACATCGGGTAATACAGGCATTGGCTTGGCTATGGTTGCTGCTGTAAAAGGGTATAAACTGGTGTTGGTTATGCCCGAATCGATGTCGATAGAGCGCCGCAAAATAATGAAAGCCTACGGTGCTGAATTAGTGCTAACGCCCAAAGAGCAGGGTATGGGTGGGGCGCTGAACAAAGCAGCAGAGCTGCTTGAGCAAACAGAAAATGCGTGGATGCCACAGCAATTTGAAAACGCCGCCAATATTGATGCTCACCGCAAAACTACAGCTAAAGAGATTCTAGCTGATTTCCCTGATGGCTTAGATTTTCTGATTACTGGTGTGGGCACTGGTGGGCATATAACAGCGTGTGCAGAGGTACTTAAAGAAGCGTTTCCTGAGCTTAAAGTGATTGCTGTTGAACCTGAAAAGTCACCGGTCATCAGTGGTGGCGAAAAAGGGCTGCACAAGCTTCAGGGGATCGGGGCGGGCTTTATACCGGGCAATTTGAATACCCAGCTGCTAGATGGAACTGCCTTGGTGAGCGAGGAGGCTGCCTTTTCAATGTGCGCCGAAGCGGCTGCCAAAGAAGGACTTTTTGTGGGCATATCGTCTGGGGCCAGCTTAGCAGCTGTAAAAAATCGTCTGACAGAGATGCCTTCTGGGTCGAAGATACTGGTTTTTAGCTACGATACCGGCGAGCGCTATCTATCGATGGAAGGCCTTTTTGATTAGCGATAGCCTCCCTAAATATTAATATTCGGGTGTTCTTGATAAGTAAATCAAATTGCTTTTTGAGAGTCCCGAAATCCATTTATGGATCAAATTATCACAGGCTAAAATTTGGGCTACACTGAAAAGTAACTCGATATTTTAATGATGGCTGTGGTTATGGTTTATCTTTTATTTGCGGTTTCGGCTGTTCTTTTGGTCGTTAGCGTTATATTTGCTCTGCAAGCGTCTAAAGCGCGTACGGCGCTTTCAGATAAAGAACATCAGTGTGAGCAGCTCACCCTGCAATACGAGGATGCACTGAAAAAGTTCGAAGCGGCAAAACTCTTTGAGCCTAAATCGAGCGCCCTACAGACTGAAGTGGCAGAATTACAAAGCCATAATAGTAGTTTGAGGGGGCAGTTAGATGAAATGGCCTCTCGTTCTGGGCAACTAGAACATTCACTCGCGGATTCAAAATCCGATCTCGCACGTTTTAATGACCATCAAAAGCATAATGAAGTAATTTTGCAGGGTTTGGTCAAAGAAATGACACGCCTAAAAGATCTGCTTCTTACCTTTGAGCGCTGGAATGCTGAACTGACATCGTTGATTGATCACAATAAAATGATGCAGGCGCAGAATGAAGATTTCAGTACGATTGTTAAGCAAACCATAATTCTTGCTTTGAATGCGAGTATTGAAGCTGCTAGAGCGGGTGAGTATGGCCGTGGTTTTGCTGTGGTTGCTGACGAAGTTCGATCGCTTGCGGTTAAATCAGAAGACCTCAATAACGAGTATAAGTCACACCTTTCTAAAAATGAGGTGATCACAATATCGACGTTTCAAGATATTCAGGCCAGTAGTCAACTTATCTTAACTGCCATCAATAATTTCTCCAGTCGCTTAAACCAGATTCAATTATAAGGAGCCGGTTATGGCATTTTCTTTGCGTTCTCAAGAATGTTTTAACAAAGTGCTTTGTCATTCGTTAAAAACGGCCGCGAGTGAAATATTTTCTTCAAGTAACCTGGAAGAGCTAGCGGCCAATGATGAAGATTTAGCAAGCGTAAAGATGTCCAGAATCATGTTGACGATTGCGGCCGTTGATTTTCGAATTACCTTTTTATTACATTATCGGGATGATGAGTTAATTCGCACAGTGATCAAATCGGCTGCTAGTGAGGAGGGCGGTGTTAATAATGCGGTGGTGAACAGTGAAGACCTTGATGCCTATTTTTTGGAGATGGGTAATCGCATTTGCGGCGAAGCTAAAAGACTATGTTACGAAAGTTTTGACCACTTAGGGATGTCTACGCCTTGCGTTTTGTCTGCAACGACTACACTAAGAGATATGCATAATGTCGACCTTCAGTGTGAAGGGCATGTTCGATTTGAGATGGGTGGCTCACCGGTAATGGCCGGCAGTGTTTTTGTTTATGGAAAGGTGGATATCGAATTGGACTTAGATGATTCTCAATTTACAGAGCAAGAAGGTGCCGGCGAATTAGAGTTTTTTTAGTGGTGTAGGGTAATTAAATAAGTGCCTAAATTGTTTTATTTTTGGTGCGTTAATGTGTATTTATTTGTGTGATGTGATTGCCTAATTGGAGGGCGTGTAATGGCTGAAGTGTTGGTTGTTGATGATTCTGCGACAGTACGCAACGAAGTGAGTGGTTTTTTAGCCGCGCAAGGTATTAATGTGGCGACTGCCTGTGATGGTCAAGATGGCTTGGGTAAAATCCAAGCTGATGGCGGCCTAAAGCTGGTGATTTGTGATGTGAATATGCCGATAATGGATGGTCTTACCATGTGTGAGAAAGTGAGAGCAAGTGGTAACGCGTCTCTCCCAATTATCATGCTTACCACAGAAAGTGATCCCAGTATGAAGCAGCGGGGTAAGGCCGCTGGTGTGAAGGGATGGATTATTAAACCGTTTAATGGCCAGGCGGCATTGGGTGGTATTAAGTCTTTAATTGGTAAGTAGGCTAGTTGCTGATTTACTCATAAAAAAGGGGCATTTTAAATGCCCCTTTTTTATTTAGATTGAAGTAGCTTAGTTGTTTGGTGTCAGCCAATTTTGTGGGTAGCCATCAGTCAGTAAGTCGATCGAAATAACACGGTTTAATGTTTTATCGATCAAGAATAGCGTCGTTTCATCTTCGCTAAGCTCAAGGCTTTTTACCGCGTCAATATAGTTGACGCTGGAGTTTAGGCGTGTACGAAACCCTGTGTTTAAGTCGATTTCTACAACCGCTTTAATTGCGTTATCAAAGGTCCACGCTTTAGTTAATGCTTTGTTTAAGGCTAAGCCGGCAGGAAGGGCTATGTAGTCACCATCATGTTGGCGGCCGCTAACCACATTGAATGAGAAGCTTGGCGTGGCATCCAGTGAATTTAATGTTATAGATATCAATGAGTCGTGGATGGCATCGGTGAAGTAGAGGGTGCTTTCGTCGGGGCTTATGGCCATGCCTGTTACATTTCGAGGGTTAAATGAAGTGTCGCGACTTGTTATTACTGTAAAAAGACCATCGCTTAGTCGCCAATAAGTTAGGTAAGCATTTTTGCTTCCATCGCTGTAATACACCTCAACATCTATGATGATGCCATTATTAACGACTTCAATATCACGAATATCAAGAATTTGACCGTAAACGCCTTGGCTAATTCTGAAACCACTGGCAAATGCTTGTATATTTTGAATGTAGGTCTTTTCAGTGCCATTATCTTTTTCTGTAAAGGTTGAAATTGGAGTGAAGTCGGTTTCTCCGGCTAAGCGTTGATAAATAGCGGCATTATAAAGGTGGTGAGTAAAATCATCATCTGTGGCCATTAAAAAAGCTTTCGCATAAACAAAAACATCGCCTTGCGAATTTTTTGTCAAGAGCTGAGGAAATGGCTCCGTAATAGAAGGTGCTGAAGGGGCTTCATTATCTGGGTTGAAGTTTCTTTCGTCGGGCGTTATACCATCAAGGTTTATATTAAACTCCCACTCGGAGTAGCCGTTTTGCAGTCCTGATTCGATAGCGTTAGGTTGCTGCCTAGCTCGATCTGTGATGACGACCTTTTGGGTGCTAGGTTCTATAAGTAAACTATCGGGAAACTGTAACGAAGTGGCAGGCGTGTCGGGTAGTGGTATTCCAGAGAGAATTAAAGTTCTATCTGCAGAGGTTAGGCTGGTATCACTTTCAGTTTGATCAGTGTCTTCTTCAATGGCTGTTGTGATGTCTTCAGCAGGCGTATCGGTGTTTTCTGTGGTGCCACCATCGGTACTGGCTTGAAGAAGCTCAACGTCGGCAACAGAAAGCAAAGCTTGACTGCTTTCATCCAATAGTTGTAGGCCATAGTCTTCAGAAAAATTGATAGCACTTGGGCTCTGGAATGGATAAGCCTTACCGTCATCACCTTCGGTAATGAGTGTTAGCACTGGATCGGTTGTACTGAGATCAAAGCCATAAATAGTACTGGCATCACTGTCGATGATATAGGCAGCAGTTTTTACCTTGTCGTAAGTAATACTGTGTTTGGCTGTATTTGAAATACTTGAACCCGATTTTGCAAATAAGTAGCTTGCGGCGGCCCAATCATTTACTGGTATTGATTGCACTGCATAGGACGGCGTTCCTGTCGTTGAATACCTTAGCCCGGATGTGAGTAATCGTTCGTTGTCGGCATCGTAGTAAATATCGAAAATAGCGAAACGAGGATTCTCTCTACTATCCATTTCTGCCATTATGCTAAGGTTGTTATTGGCTGGTGTGTAAATAAATACGCAAAATGCATAGGCTATATCGCCATTAGAATTCTCTATTTCTAAGCCTGTACTATCACCGATTAAGAGGCGTTGGTTTGCGTCGTCGAAAAATAAGGATGTCGGGACTCCCCATCTTGCGTCTGCTAAATCGTCAAAAATATCGCTGTCCAAAGTTGCTATAGTTGCATTGTTTTCGGTGTTAAGAGCGACAATATTTTTTGCTGTTCTATCCAATACGTAAAGTGTATTCGTTGCGCTATCGAGGGCGATATCACTTGCGCTTTGAAGGCCAGTTTCATCGTCACTTAGCGGGGCAATAATGGTGCGCGCATCAGTTGTTTTATTGATGGCAATGATGCCTTGCATTTTGTCCGCGATAAGCCAACGATCGTTGGCTGAATCATCTACGAATGCGGTGGGGCGATAGAACTCTTGGTCTATAATGCTCACTTCATTGGCAGCGTCTTGTTTGGGCTTACCTGAGGCAATGGGGCTCGAAGTTGTAGGCTCGTCACTATTGCTACCGCAACCAGCAAGCAGTGAAAATGAAAACAGCAAAAAAAGCGTGCTAAGGCGCATAAGTTTAATATTCCTGATAGAGCCGCTGACGACTAGCGAGTTGGGCTCAAGGTCATTGTAAAGTCGAAGGGCGGCCATTTTACGGGCCGCCACCGCATGTGGCTAGTGTTATCGGTTTATGCTGGGTAGAGCGCCGGTAATGGTGGCGTTGCATGTTCGGTTTTATTGGCTTTCCAGTCTTTTAAAGCTGATGCTAGCTGTTCACCGCGCCAAGGCTTGTCTGTGGGCTTGTATAATGCCGCATCCAACTCGTCGATGGCGTTTTGTAAGGCTTCTGATCCACCGTTTCGGCTGAAAAAAGTCTGTACATTCCCTACTGTTTTTTGACTTCTATGCCAGTTTGTCAGTGCTTGCCGGCAGGCTTGGGCGTTATTGTTTTGGGCTGCACGTATGGTGTCGCCAAGGCTTGAGTCTGAGGTGTGAGTTACCGAGTCAGGTGCTTTAACGTTGATTTTTTGGCGTAGTTTTGTAACCCAAAAGCCCAATTGCAGTAGGTTCAATACGGCGAGCACCCCGCATAACCAAGGCCAGTATCCGGCTTGTGTTTTATAGATGATCTCGGCTTCACCCCTTGGTGCTTGTGGTTGCAGCTGGCTGGTTGGAAGCACAGCGGATAAGCTTTGTTCAGGTTTGGCACTTGCCGGGGCAACCACAACCGTTTTGGCGGGTAAAATAGCTGTTTGAAGTTGATCGCGCTGAGTGTCCCACCAAGTAACCTCTATGGCGGGCAGAGTCAATTCGCCAGCACGTGTAGGTACAATGGCCATGCTTTCTTTGCGCGCGCCGAGCTTGCCTTTGTCGTCAGTATTGCTGGTGATTTCTGGTTGGTCTGGGTAAAACTTAAAGTCATTACTCGAAATATTCGCTGTAATGGGCGGGAGTTGCTCACCGGTCAGGCCGCGTGCAGTCATGGTTATGCTGCGAGTTACGGGTTCGCCAACAGGAAAGCGCGGTGGGGTATTACTCCAAGCCTCACTGAGCGTTAATGACTTTGCCGGCAGCCAAGAAGCGGCTACAGGGTATTCTGGAGGTCGAGGTTTTACGGTTATATTGAACTCATCCGTTTTTAGTCGGTGCAGTGTTGACCGGCCCGAACCCATCCCAAAGCGGTTGCTGGGCGCGTTGGAGGTACGAATATTCCATAAGTAGCTCGGAATATTAAGTTGCCCGCTGCTATCGGGCGTAACGGCAAAACGAAGTTCGATCACTTGGTAGCTAGCGTGACCAACCTTGGTTTGATACTGCGCTCGCGGTAGCTCCTCGATCGAGGCGCCTTTAACAGCAAAATCAGCGGCTTTAACATCGGTGATATTTTCTTTAAAAAACAGCTTTATAGCGACTGAAAACTCTTCCTGTACGTACACTTCTTTGGTACTGACCTCTGTCTCCATAAAAACAGCCTTAGCGCTAGGCGGAAGGTCTTGTGCTTTCGTTATCGTCATGGTTATTGGCCGGCTTCGAGTGTTGCCAATGCTTAACGGCGGAATTAAGGCTTTACCTGCTTGTTTGGGCGCCAAGGTTAAAGTCCACTGAATAAAATTGGTAATGCGACCATTGGTATTCATATACTGGCTTGATTGGTTGTTACCCAAAACATCGAATGTGGCGCTAATTGGGGTGAAGTTTGGCGCGCTTTTGCTACTGCCATCTTCATATTTCACTGTAAGGGTGAAGGTCTCATTTTCTGCGACTGTGCTGCGGTCTACTGTTGCGGTTAGTCGCTCGGCAAGTGCGCCACTCGCTAGGGTAAAAGAGATCAGTACCGCTATTAGTTTTAAGCTATTGCGTAAAAGCGTCATCATTAAACGTGTTCCTACCATCGTTGTTCTGCTTGTTTGGTTTCATCAAAATCGCCGCCACGTCGTAATTCTTGCTGGCGCTTGCGAAATTGATTTTGAAATTTGGCGCGTAATAAACCTGAGGGGTCATCGGGTACCTTACGCAGTACTTGCTCGAGCATTTGTTGTTCTTCTGTTTGCGGTTCTTCGCTTTTCTGTGCTTCGGCAGCCTGAGCCGCTGCAGCTTCTGACGAGTCTGCGCCATCGCTGCTACTGGTCATTTCAGCTTGTGCTGCGGCAGAGCTTTGTTCTCCCTCAGATGATGAGCCTTGCTGGCCGGTTTGAGCATCGCTAGAGGATGAACTGCCTTGCTCGCCATTTTGTTGTTGGTTTTGCTGCTCAGAATCGGATTGCTGGTTATCTGAGTCCTGCTCTTTTGATTCGCTGTCATCGGACTGTTTGTCTTGGGATTCTTTATCGTCCGATTGTTTTTCCTCGTCGGATTTTTCTTGATCGTCAGAATCCTGCTGATCAGAGTCTTGCTGCTGTTCTTCTTTTTGTTTTTGCAGGGCTTCGGCGAGCTGCCTATTTTTTTGGGCAGCTTCTAAATTAGGGTCTAAGGCGAGTGCATCGTCATAGGCTTGCATGGCTTGCTCGAAGTTACCTTGTAAGAGCTCAGCATTGCCTTGGTTAAACTTGCTGTTCACGTCAGTTTCTTTTGCAAAGGCTTGCGCGGCCTCGGCATAGTTGCCATTGCGATAATTTGCTGCGCCTTTCCATACCGTGTTGTCAAACGCGCTGACGGCTTGCTCGAAGTCTTCGGCTTGGTAAGCGTCAAAGCCGGCTTGATCTTGTGTTTTGAAGGGCCCAGCGATGGCGTTGTTCGGTAGCAGAACGTTAGGCAGCATAAATACGGCGCACAGTAGCCAACCTCGGCGGAAGCCAAAAACTAGCATTGCTAAGCATATCCAGGTTAACCAGTGGCCTTGCTCTAACCATTGATCAAACAGCTGTTCAGTACTTTTTGCATCTTCTTCAGAGGGCGTACCCGACAATAGTGTCTGTAGGGCCTCAATGTCTGAATTGTCGTTCACTACGGGAAGGTAATAGCTCTGGGTTTTTACTGCAAAGTGTCGCAATTCATCTTCGTTTAATTTTGCGAGGGCTATGGCGCCAGTGTTGTCTTTAGCGAAGCCCTGTTTCCCCCATGGAATTGGGGCGCCATTAGCAGTCCCGATACCCCATAGCGTGAGTTTGTGAGCACTGCTGGCAACAAGCTCGGTGAGGGTTTCGAGTGCGTCACTGGGAATTTCATCCGTGATCATGACTATTTTGCCTTGCAGTACGCCGGCTTGGTTGAGTAGATCGCTGGCTTGCTCAAAGGCCATCTCTGGATTACTGCCGAGTGTTGGCAGTGTGTTTGGGGCTAGTGCCGGCAGTAAGTTGATGATGGTTTGAATATCATCTGTTAACGGTGTGACGGTATAGGCTTCGCCGGAAAAGGCAATTAATGCGGTTTGGCCGTCGGGTCTGCTTTTGAGTAGATCAATGATTTTGAGTCGTGAGCGCTCTAGGCGCGAAGGGCTTACGTCTTCAGCCAGCATGGAGGGTGATAAATCCCAACAAATGACTAAGGCTTCAGTATTTTGCACCACGGGTGAGGGTTGTTTTTGCCAGGTTGGGCCGGCTAGCGCTAAGCATCCCAGTAGCCAACTTAAGGCAATAGCAAAAAAAACTGTGCGATTAGTGCGGCTTAACCCGCCTTCTAGCAGAGCTGGTAACAACTGGGGTGCAATATGTTTGTGCCACTGCTGGCTTTGGTAGTGGCTGCGCCAAAGTAAGGCGAGCAGCGCGATGATGGGCAGTAATGCCAGCAGCCAGAAAGGGCGTAGAAAGTGGAATTGATCAATCATCAGTGCCATTACACAGCGCCTCCTTTGCGGTTGAGCCCGGGTATATTGCTGATTAGGCCGCAGCGCAATACGGCCAGCAGAAGGCTTAGCGCCATAGCTAAGGCAAGAGGCCAATGCATAAGGCTTTGAATGGGCCGGTAGACACGTTCATCTTGATCGACAGGTTCGATTTTATTAAGGGTCTCATAAATGGCGCTAAGGCCTTGGGTGTCGCGTGCGCGAAAATACTGCCCACCGGTTTTGTCTGCGATATTTTGCAGTACGTTTTCATCAAGGTCGGCCGATGCCTTTTTAGTGTTTGAGAAAAAGCCAAAGCCATCCTCAATCAATTGATCGCTCGCAACGCCAATGGTGTAGATTTTTACGCCTGCAATTACAGCAAGGTCTGCCGCTTGTTGCGGGCTAGTTTCGCCAGCGGTGTTTTCACCGTCGGTGAGTAAGATTAAAACGCGGGCTGCATCGGGTCGCTCCTTCAAGCGTTTAATGCCGAGTGCAATGGCATCGCCAATGGCGGTACTGTTACCGGCCATGCCCAAAAATGCTTCTTCGAGAAGTTGCTTTACGGTGCTGCGGTCAAAGGTGAGTGGCGCTTGTAAATAAGCATTGTCACCAAAAAGGATTAAACCTAGGCGATCGCCTTGACGCTGCTCTACGAAATCGGCAACGACGCTTTTTACGACATCGACGCGGCGAAAATTCTGACCGCGGTACTGCATGTCTTGAATTTTCATACTGCCGGACAAATCGACGGCTAGCATCATGTCACGGCCTTCGTTTTGTAGCGGTACCGGTTCGCCGATCCACTGGGGTTTTGCGCCGGCGCAAACTAAGGTAACCCAAAGCGCTACGGCAATAACCTTTTGCAGTAAGTGTGTATTGTTAGGCGAGGTGCCACTGCCAGCCATTTGTGCCAATGCATGGTAAAAGGGCACTTTAAGTGCGCTTTGC
>NZ_CEXWTU010000103.1:0-4204 GCF_982758155.1 Marinagarivorans sp.
AGCAAGCACCCAAAAACCCAAATTCCAGCAACTTATTCAGTGCACGCCCCTAATCCTTGATTTCAAAATCACAGCCTTCGTTTCCCAAAGCATTACATGCCTCGGCAACTGCTCCACGACATTATGCTCCTCGGTAATAGCTCCTAGATATTATGCTCCTGCAATGTCCAATAAAGGGCTTCCTACCCCGATGCATTACCCTACTGACCCATGCCCTATAGGCCCCGGCATGCCCCCCCCCCTTTAAACGCCTCAATAAGAAAGTCTAATTGGGCTTCCTGCCCTGATGCGTTACTCTACTAATCTACGTGCAGGCCCTCACCTAAACTATTACCTCGCCCTGACGCTACGCAAGCCACCGGCGTCACGAACCTAGCAGACGGTACAGTCGCCTATAAACTTTATATTGAGATATCTCGGTCCCAACGCATACGGAAGTACATGGACAAGCAAAAAGTCACAAAAGCCAGTGCGATCTTAGGTCTATTTCTCATAATAGTTAACCCTATACACCACAGCGAGCATTCGCTGGCCGCCGTCTATAAATACCAAGACGCCAATGGTCGCTGGCAATTTAGTGATAAGCCCCCACAAGACAAAAAAACAAAAATAGAAACCCTAGAATTCGAAGCTGCGCCCGAAAACCCGTTTGAGCTGAAGTTTGATCATCGCATAGAAAAGAAACAGCACGTAAGCGATGTTCTCAACCCTTTCCATATACCCATTGAAATACAAATTCGCTTTGAAGAATACCCACAATTGAACACCAAGATTGTCGTTGCCAGTAATCAGCGCGCGACCATTTACTCCGCCGCCGCGCCAACGCCAGAATTTACGTATCGATATGTTTGGGGCGCCCCTTCAGCCAACGCCTCGACAGCCAACTATCGCATTCCGATTAGTTCGCCCAGCAAACATCGCATATCACAAAGCTTCAACGGCCAATTTTCACACCACACACAACCCAGCCTATACGCTGTCGATATCGCACTACCCATCGGAACCGATATTGTCGCCGCACGCGAAGGCACCGTGGTACATGTCAAAGATGATTATGCTTTTGGTGGGGCGCGCACGTATTTTTTGGACAAGGCCAATACCGTTTCGGTAGTCCACCAAGACGGGAGTTACGCGACCTACGCACACTTGCTAATGGGAAGCGCAATGGTAAAAGCCGGGCAAGCAGTTGCTGCCGGTGATGTGTTGGGCCAATCGGGTACCAGTGGTTATTCCACAGGACCGCACCTACATTTTGTTATTCGTAAAAACGTAGGCTTCAGAACCGAATCCATTGCCTTTACGTTTGAAGATGCGCGCGGCGTTTTTACACCGCAACGCAATCAGAATGTTTGCCCCTGCCAATAAACGCAAAAAATCCAATACTAGGGCTTATTACATTCTCTGCGGACAGCTACCAACCTAGGTGGCTTTTTATGATGGGCGTTAATACACTGGCCGCTTGCTCGTGAAAATCAACATTGGGGTGCCAGTCACAACCTAGCTGATCCTGGGTTGGCTTCGGCAGCTCAACAAAGTGAAGGCTATTATTCATTTTTGAATTCGCTTGGTAATAATCACGGTAAAGCGACACAACGACCGGCAAGGAAAGATCCGCCACTATAAAGACAGGCACATCACCATAGTGCTTCGTAATACGCGCTAATAAATGCGTCAACGCCTGCTTAAAATTATCAGGGGCAGGATGCGGCTCCGTACTAAAGTCGTTGGTGCCCAACTTAATCACTACGGCATCCGCTTGCCACTGCGAAAAATCCCACGCTTCTTGTTTATCATTAAACAGCACGCGATCATACAAACTAGGCATAGACTCTGATGAAGCACGTTCTTTATCACCGTAATTTCTCACCAAACCACGACCCGATACCGCAATCATATGAGCCTCGGCGGCTAATGCACGCGCTGCAATAGAAGCAAAAGAAAGTGCATTATTTTCGTAGGGCCTAAGGCTATCGCACTCCGTAGATGGACCTTCGTTACCATAACCCACCGTATAGGAATCACCAATGAATTCAATTTTACGTGTTTTCATTTCAGGTTTAGGTAATAGCTGATCATCTTTACTCAGTTTTAATCCCTTAAAGGTTGTCACGCCAAAATGGGCATCGTTGCGTCGTTGAATAATCACAAGGTGCTCACCTTGATCGGCGCCCGCCGGCAACGTAATTACATGCTCATTAACACCCGGCTCAGGGCGCAATACCTTTAATACAGCTCCATCAATAACAATATTGTAATCACTACCGCCGCCATCCATAAGCAATGTAAAACGCTCGCCTTTAAACCCGAAACGTATTTCAACACCTGCCCAATCAAAAAGCACAGTGTTGTTTTTACGCAATGTACGCCCCGCAAAAGTAATCCGAGAATCCGTAGCTTCGACCTGAGTCATTTCTTTCTCCTGACCAGCCCCAAATGAAGTACAAGCGGCTAGCACAGCAGTAAATAGCAAAAAAAGGAACGACCTGAATAAAATCATTTAAATAGCCTTATACCGTTTGAAAGTCGCAAACTTAATAAATTAAAAGAGCGATTGAAGCATTAACTCAACTCAACGCGTTTACCGCCCAAGCGTGCCGACTCAATCGCGCCTTCAACCACACGGATATCCATCAACCCTTCCAGCCCAGGTACCATAACGGGGCCATTGTCGAGAATGGCAACTGCATTATCGTCCATTTGCTGAGCTTGCTGATTAGCGACCGTTTTATTCAATAAAATCCCATCGCTTGTTTCACCCTTAACACCGCTATAGCTTTGCATAGGATTTAATTCATAACCGCCTTTATCAGCGGTTATTTTTAATAAATTAATATTTTTCCCCACATGGCACTCGCACTCAGCGATTATTCCTCCTGGGAATTCTAAGCTGAATACACTACTTTCATCGCAGCGCTTAAAAATATCGGTGCGCTGCGTCACATGTTTTGCGGTAACGGCCGTAGGCTCTAGCCCTGTTGCATAACGCGCTGCATTAATGGGGTAAACACCCATGTCATACATGGCACCGCCACCACGTGTACGATCCATGCGCCAGTGCAATGGGTTTTCAGAACCATCCCCCGCATAGCCCGCCTGGGCAACCACAGATTTAATCTCGCCATAGGGCTTACGTTTCGCATAATCGATAACGGTTCGCGTATTCGGCTCGTGCTGTAAGCGATAACCAATGCTGAGCTTCACTTTATTTTTTTCACAAGCCGCGATAATGTTCTGGCACTGCGTTACCGTCATCGCCATCGGCTTTTCGCACCACACATGCTTACCGGCATTAGCCGCAATCACAGCATATTTCTCATGCAGATAGGTGGGCAAAACGATATACACCACATCGATATCGGGATTGTTTGCGATACTGTCTAGGTTATCGTAGTGATAGATGTTTTTATCTTTTAAGCCGTATTGTTTTTTCCACTGCACAACTTTTTCTGGACTGCCACTGACTATTCCACGTAATTCACAGTGGGAAGTAAGCTGTAAAGCAGGCGCCAATAAATCTCGGCTATATTGCCCCAACCCAACCAATGCTACGCCCAGCTTTTTGCCATTCCCCATGGCTAACGCTCGATGAGATAATGCTGAAGCACCTAGCAAGGTTGCACCGACAATAAAGTTTCTACGTGTCGCCATCGTTAACATCCTCAGTACTTGCGCCATCATGTAAGCCTAGCATCATACCACTAAGCACGAACGCCACTTTTAAAAGCATAATATCAGCGAGATAATTAATATAAATAAAATACGCTAAAAATCATATTGGGCGCTCAATGTCATAAAGTGCGTCGTCAATAAACTCTAACCTCTCCTGCAGCACTGCGCGCGCATCAGTAATACCTTGATTGTAATAATACCCACCCACCTCTTCAGAAAAGAAGTCGAGTAGAAATTCCGCATCGAACTGTCCAATATCTTGCTGCAGCTCCTCGTGGAAATATATTTTCATTTTTTTCACAATTTCGGCTTTCGCGTCTGCCGATAGTTTTATGAGCTCAGGCATCCGCCCTCCAGTTGTTCTTGTTATAAGTGCATGTAAAACGGTTAAAAACGCCGTGACCGATTCTGCCAGCGCAACCCCTTCAATGTATGGTATACCGATGTGGTTCGGCAGCGTGATGCCATCCACCAACCCCTGCGATGCCGATATAATACGCCCTCCCCCTTCAGAACCCAAAGCCACCACAATTAA
>NZ_CEXWTU010000103.1:4214-16320 GCF_982758155.1 Marinagarivorans sp.
GGATGCCCCTAAGAGGGCAGATGAGTGCCCGAGCTTGTATAACCTTCACTGCCACGAACAAACCACCCGCAAGAACACACAATTAGACGGCGCGGTATGAAGTTCCGTAGAATACCTACAACCCCAGGGAGCTCTTCATGCAGTATGAATTTTCCGACAGTATTAACGCCATTCCAGCCGCAGACTGGCTAGCCTTATGGCAAACAGATTACCCCTTCGTGCAGCATGGTTTTTTAGCGGCACTGGAAGACAGTGGCTGCGTGTCCACAACCGCTGGCTGGAAGCCTTACCATCTCACACTAAAAGACGGCGGCCACTTAATTGCCGCCATGCCCCTATACATAAAAAGTCACTCTTACGGCGAATACGTTTTTGATTGGAGCTGGGCCGATGCTTATCATCAACACGGAATGCACTACTACCCCAAGCTATTGAATGCGATACCCTTTACGCCAGCTACAGGCCCACGCGCGGCGGCGCAAGATACACGTTCAATGCAACACCTCTATCACGTCATCAATGAACAACTGGCCCAAAAGCGCTTCTCGGGCTTTCACTCTCTTTTCCCTTTTTCGGCTAAGCCCTTGCAAACACAACCGCAACTACAGCAGCGCCTTGGCTGCCAGTTTCACTGGTTTAACCGCGATTATTCTGATTTTGATGCCTTTCTCTCTGACTTCAGTTCACGCAAACGAAAAAACATAAAAAAGGAACGGGCCAAGGTAAACCAACAGAATTTCGAGATTACCCGCACGACTGGTACCGAGCTAACACCGCAAGATTGGAATGACTTCCATCAGCTCTACCAAAGGACATACCAAAAACGCAGTGGCCACAATGGCTACCTTAATAGCGATTTCTTCGCGCAAGTCGGTTCAGCCCTCCCGCAAAGTACTTTACTCGTGCGTGCCTACAGCGAAACAAAGCTGGTTGCAGCAGCCCTGTACTTTTACGACAGCCATACACTCTACGGGCGCTACTGGGGAGCAACAGAAGAATTCGACGGCCTTCACTTCGAATGCTGCTACTATCAAGGAATTGAATTTGCTATTGAGCACGGATTACAGCGCTTTGATCCTGGCGCACAAGGTGAGCATAAAATTCAGCGGGGTTTTGTACCCGTACTCACACAATCGTTTCACCAGTTGGCACATCCAGAATTCAATCACGCCATTACCAATTTTTTAGTTGAAGAAAAACAAAACAACCAACAGTATTGCGCCGATGCTCGCGGTTACCTCCCCTTCAAAGAGACGCTATTACTACCCGACCCCACAACACTGACAGGGCCTATTACATAGCACTCATTATTCACACCGATGCCAAAGGAACACCCCATGAAAACAACACAATTTAGAAATCCACTCAAAGCCATACTTTGGAGCGGTGTTATTAGTTCGCTCGCCTTCGCCCAAACTGTTGCCGCAGACTGGAGCATTAACAATCAAAGCTCTGCAGTACAGTTCGTCAGTATCAAAAAGGGCAGTATTGGAGAAGTCCATCACTTTGGCGAAATAAGCGGCACCTTAACAAAAACAGGTGAACTCACGGCCAGCATTACCCTTGCATCCGTCGACACCGGTATTGAAATTCGCAATACCCGAATGCAAGAACAACTTTTTGAAATCACAAAATTTCCACTCGCAACCATTAGCGCTCAAATCGATCCGGCATTACTCCAGCGCTTAAAATCAGGAAAAAGCAAAACGCTTCAAGTGCCCTTCGAGCTCGATTTACACGGCAAAAAAGTGACCTTACTGGCCGACGTTATTGTGAACCCACAAAAGGGCGGAGACTTAGTCGTCACGACTGCAAAACCCATACTGCTTAATGCAACCGATTTTGGCTTTACCGCAGGTATTGATAAACTTAAAGAACTTGCGGGTCTTGACGCTATAGCGAGTAGCATTCCTGTTACCGTGCAATTAACTCTAGAAAAATGATCTACTTACTAAGGGCCGTGCATGAAATAACTTCCCGATTTTGAATTCCTGGATGCACGCTTGTCTTCGTTAAAAATATTTGCAATAGCCGGCTATTACGCCATATTCTCGCCTCTTCAAGGGTGCACCCAAAAAACCAAATTCCAGCAACTTATTTCGTGCACGCCCCTTAGCAGCCATTTTAGTCATGAAGGTATAAATAAAAAAAGGCTCATAATAATTGAGCCTTTTTTTAATGAAAACATTGAGGAAAAACGATATCGCTTAGCTTTGGCGCTTACGCAAAAAAAGCTTAGAGCTTTCAGCCCCAGTAGCCAACAGCGATACCTCTTTAGAGGATAAATACTCATCTAAAATGGTAGCCAACAATGCTTCTGTCATGGGCTTTTGTACATAGCCGTCCACATCCGATTCAACGCACTTCTCTTTAATATCGTCCGTATAGGGCTCCGAAGAAACCAATATAATGGGTGCTTTATGAGGGCAAGCTTCCGAGTTCTTTAAGTTATTAGCAATATAAAACCCGCTGATACCCGGCATATTAATGTCTAAAAAGATTAAGTCGTAAGGGGTATCTAGCTTGTCTACAATATCTAAACCACGCGCTTTAAAGACCTCACAGCCAAAATCCTCTAGCATATTTTCAATGAGCGCGGCTTCAACACGGTTATCTTCCGCTATCAGCACTTTCGCCATGTAATGCTTGTGTACTCCCATAACACCCACCTCAATTAACGCCTGTTTCTATCAGTGTAGCTAAGCCCGTCACACAACTAACCGGCTTCCGATAAAAGGTAATTAAAGTCGATACGAGATAGATCGAATTGTTCTTGTAACTGCTCAGTTAAAGCCAAAAGCGTCTCAAAACTACTCTCTTCGGTGCGCGCTAGTGCCTCGATTTCACGGGCTAAATCCGACACAGTAAAAGCCCCCATTTGTCGGCTGGATGATTTGATCGTATGTGACGGCACAACCAACTGTTTATAGTCATGCTCCTCCAAACCCTGCTTTATTTGCTCCAGATAATTTTGCGTATCCTCCAAGAAGTATTCAATCATTGTAGGGAAACGCCGCTTCATCATCGATTTTGCCTTCACTACCGCCACCTGATCTAGATACTGCAAAACTAAGCCAACAGGTGGCTCAACAACCTCGTCTTTTTTATCCTTCGCATTCACGCTTGATGATGAGGATGACAGCGCTCCCTGCGATACTGGCGGCACCGTTACTACATCAGCTGTAGCCGTAACCGTTTTAGGTGGAATGCTATCAGGCGCAAAAAAAGAATCCTTCAACGGGGCATCGGAGGGCGGTAATTTTTCCGTTTCAGCAGAAATGCTATTTTTCGCATTAATCGATAAAGGAGGCTCGAAATCATCCGCCTCCATTCCCAGCATTGTTTTTTGCTTAACTTCGCCTACATTCACGCTTGCATCACCCTCAGATGGAGGCGGCATCACAACCGATGAAGGATGATTCTTGCTGGCCAGATTTTGCTTCTCAGAGCTTACTGTTTCTTCTATCCGCGGGGGTATTGGACTACTCTTTGCCACCGGTGTTCTGTGCTGTAACCATTTACTCATCGTTTGTTGTAAATCTTTTTTCCGGACGGGCTTCGACAAATAGGCGTTCATACCAGAATCCAAACAACGCTCTCTATCGCCCGCCATCGCGTTCGCGGTCAGTGCAATAATTGGAAGTGCATTTCCAATCACCTGCGGTAACGCTCTAATCGCTTGTGTCGACTCAAAACCATCCATCACTGGCATCATGCAATCCATAAGCACCAAATCAAATTTTCGCCCACTGCGAACATAATCCACCGCAATTTTTCCGTTTTCGGCTAATGTCACTGAAGCCCCAAAATCTAACAACATATCTTCGGCAAGCGCTGCATTAATTCTATTATCCTCAACCAACAATATTTCTGCGCCATCCAAATAATTAACATTATCAGTATACGCCCGCGGTTTTGGTTCATTAGGCACGCGCTGAAGAGAAACCTCTTTCGATGGTTTAGCCATCAAAAAGTCAGTGAAAAGTTCCGTATCTGCTGGGAAAGAAAAAATACCATCATAACCTTGGTCAGTAAGATTTTTGGCAGCTTGCTTATCATGCTTGCGTGTAATGCAAGCAATTCGCGCTCCCGACAGTTCATCGAATTCTTTCGCCGTTTGAATGATTTTACTGGGAGAAGCAGCCTTCACAAAATAATCAACAACTAAAAGCGAAACTGGGCCATTCAGGTGTAGGGTATTCGTCATTAACTCTTGCGAAGTTTTACACACAACCTGCAGGCCACTCATGCCCAGGTCAGCCAATACACTCCCTTTAAATTCTTTATCATCACAAATAAGAACAATCGAACCTGAATAGCTCGAGACAGCCTGCACATCTACCCTCTGGGCATTACCAGCGACATTAACGGGAATAATAAAGCTAAAAGTAGCGCCCTCACCAATTACGCTACCGACTCGTATGCTACCGCCCATTAATTCAACGAGCTTTTTACAGATAGATAAACCCAAGCCCGTACCACTGAACAAACGTTTAGTACCGCCATTACCCTGCACAAACTGCTCAAATATAATCGACAATTTGGACTCTTCAATACCTATGCCGGTATCTTCAATCAGGAATTTTAGGGCCAAATCACCGGTTGCTAAAGGCTCTGCAATATCGACCGTCACGACAATATAACCCGACTCAGTAAATTTAATCGAGTTACTCAGTAGGTGATACAGTATCTGTCGAATTAAAGAAGCATCACCACCCACCTCATGAGGAACGCCATCCTCATAACGCATAATTAACTCTAATTTTTTAAGCTGTGCACGCTCTTCCATTATTTGAACAAGATCACCGGTTAATTCAAATAAATTGAAACGAGCCAGTTCAACCTGAGTCTCTCCGGCTTCTAAGGAAGAAAACCCTAAAATATCATTAACAACATCCAACAGAGAATCTGCAGACGACATAATAGTGCGAACATACGATTTTTGTTTACTATCCAGCCGCGTGGTATCAAGGTTTTCACCCGCACTGATAATACCGTGCATAGGTGTTCTAATCTCATGACTAACACTGGTTAAAAATTCAGTTTTGATACGATTAGCCAATGCCGCTTGTTCATAAGCCTCATCAATATCTTTTTGGAGCGGCCTTAAAATAAAGAAAAACATGGCCGCAGAAAACAAAACCATAACAACAACAAGGTAATGCCAATAATTTTTATTTTGCTGCCCGACAAGTTCACCTAAATAATGATAATAAAGGGTAACCGTTTTCTGTAATCGCCCTCCGATTATGTTTTTATGGGTAGATATAACCTCAATATGGCGCCTCACCTGAGGCTGATTATCACTGGACAACTGCGACAATTTATACGCGGAAGCGATGTACTCTTTCAATAGTATATGCGTCGACTGCTCACCCATAAAATATAACGTTTGAATCACACCGGGAATAAATTCTTTCTGTGCATACAGGTTTCCAGTAATAAACTCCAATTGCCGACCCAGGTCTCGCAACTCATTACGAGCACGCGAGATCTCAAGCTGTCGAGTCGGCAACAAAAACACGGAAACGTCTTCATTCTTAGCGATCATTTTACGCGTGCGCTCGACATCAAAATACTGCGCAAGCACCGCGATATGCCTAACAACCGACAGTTGCTGATTCAGTTTATAAATTGATTCAGCATTGCGCTTATTTTCTATAGTCTGCAAAGAGGCATACATAAAAACAGAAACAATCAACGCTGCCGAGACCCCAAATAATGCAATAACTTTTGACCAAAGTCCGCCGTGCCCATATAAAGAGAGCCATACTTTTAGCATGGCTCAGACTCTATCGTATCAATAAATGCTTTAGTCTCAGAAAAACTATCTACCAGTGCTATTAGCTGCTGATCTATTTCATCCAGATTAGAGCTTTGTTTTGCATAGAGCTCTATTTTCTTGGCAAAATCGCCTACGGCACAAAAACCTAAGGTATAAGATGAAGACTTCAGAGGGTGCGCGCTCTCTCGAATTCGATTGTAATCTTGCTCGTCCACACCAAGACGAATCTCCGACAAATACTCTTCACTATCTTCTACATACTCACCCAGAATAGTTATGAATTTTTTCTTGAACACTTTTTTAGTCGCATTAAACACATCATAATCAATCAAAAGATGAGAATCATTTTCTTTTGATGTGAAAACTTTTATGGCAGATTTTTTTACTGGATTTTTATCTTCCGAATCATTTGAAAGGCTACCAACTTGAGCATTACCATCCCCTTCATACACGACTTGAGGCGGAAGATCATCGACAACCTGAGGCAAAGTAACAACAATTTCATCCTGTAATGTTTTTATATAGCCTTTAGTCTCAACAATGGTTTGAATACACGTTTCCAATACCCCCGACAGTGCATCCGTACGATTAACCTTAGCAACATGCAAGTCTAATGCAGCCTGAGCAAAACGGGAAACATCGCGCTTTAAACGCAACAGCCCTAAAGCCTCACATATAGGTACAATAATTTTTGCGGTATCATAAATAACTCGCGCAGGCTGGGCACGAAATTGACGTTCAAGTAACCGAAAACTCTTTTCAATATCGACAACATAGCGCTCAACATCAACGCCAGCACGGCCACCAAACTCCAAAATTCTAGAAAACTCCTCTTCATCGACCAAATGCTCATCTTCGCTATCAGCCAAATGTTTAATCGAAATTTTTTCACTGTCTATACAATTAGCCAGTATAAATCGTAACTTTTCACGCCGTATTGGTTTTGTAATATAATCGTCCATGCCGGCATTAAAACAGCGCTCACTATCCCCTTTCATGGCATTGGCCGTTAAAGCGATAATCGGCGTAGGTGCTCGTTGCGCGCTTTTTTCAAAATGCCTAATATGGCGAGTACTTTCAAACCCGTCCATTATTGGCATTTGACAATCCATTAAAACGGCATCAAATCGTTTTTCACGGAAAGATTCAAAAGCTTCTTTTCCGTTAACACTTAATGCGACCTCACATCCGAACTCTTGAAGGATTTCAGTGGTTATTTGTGCATTTACACGATTATCCTCAACCAACATGATATTAACGTTACTAAAATAGACCAGATCATTTTTTTGATTGACGATAAAGTCAGGAATAAGCACTGCAACTTTACTCACCAATTGATTCTTTAGCGACTGCTTATGCAAAAATAAATCAACGCCTGCATTCAAGCTATGAACATGATTAATGTCAATATCTTTTGCAGATGTTGCAATGATTGGAGTGTGGGCACCGCCCATTTCTGATTGTATTTTCTTAAATGCCCTAGCGACATCAATGCCATTGACTATTGGCAATTCAACATCAACAATCAATAAATCAATAGAGTGCTGCCGACTATATTCAATAACAGACTCGCCATCCAAAACCCTAGCCACTCTACTGCCAGCACCTAAAAGCAAAGACTCAATCAGTTTATAATGAATATCATTAACTTCTGCCACTAATACTTTAGGGCCAGCAAGCTGAAGGCTACTGGAGCGATTATTTGCCCCTCCTCGTATTTCATCAACGGTTAACAGCCCGACTTTGTCGCCAACTTTAGCCGATGAAACCGTCAACCCAATTAATGCCGTTAATTGCCGCAAACGAATAGGTTTTTGAATGCAGGCTGATATGCCTAATTTAATGTAAGCTTGCTCATGCTGAATATCCGCACTGATATTATTCAATATAATAATCGGCGGCGCAGTATCAACATAGGTTAAACCAATATTTTCAGCTAAGGCACAGCCATTAACCATCGGAATATTTTCATCGATCAATACGATGTTGAACGGATCGCCAGCCGCTTCATACTGCCCGATTAAACGCAATGCTTCTTTGGCGCTAGAAACGCACGCAACTCGCAGCCCAAAATAACGTAGCGCCAGCTTAATATACTCAAGAAAATAAGGATTATCATCAACAACTAACGCATTAAGGTTTTCCAAATCGTCACAATTATCATAATGAGGTTGCGATGAATCGATCAATAAATGCAACGTAAACGAAAACGTAGAGCCTTGCCCCTCAGTACTTTCGACTTGAATGCTTCCACCTAGCAGCTCAACAAGCTGTTTACAAATTGCCAGACCTAAACCCGTACCACCATACTGTCGGGTTATAGAAGATTCAGCTTGAGTAAAGCGCTCAAATATTTTTTTCTGAGCCTCGTCAGAAATGCCAACCCCCGTATCCGTCACAGAAAAACGTAACGCCTCTTCGTTATCATTTCCGTGTTCAGCCCCTAAAGGCTCCACCGCAATTAAGATATGGCCACTGCTAGTAAACTTTATGGCATTATTAACCAAGTTATTCAGTATTTGCCGCAACCGGCTAGGGTCTCCAATCACCACCTCAGGAATATAAGGTGATATTGCCAAAATTATTTCGATGTCTTTTTCATTGGCTCGCATTGTCATTAAATCGGCGACATCTTCCACTTCGGCATATAAATTGAACGGTATCGATTCTATTTCTAGCTTGCCTGACTCAATCTTTGAGAAATCAAGAATATCGTTAATAATTGCAAGTAAACTTTCCGAAGACCGTAAAACAGTACTGGCATAATTTTTATGCTTTTGTTTTTCTAAAGACTCAAGTAACAACTCTGTAGTACCGATAATACCATTCATTGGCGTTCTGATTTCATGACTGACCGAGGCCAAGAAATCGCCTTTTAATTCATTGGCTTCATCCGCTTTATTTTTAGCCTTGATCAAAGCGTGCTCTTTGACTCTCATTTCTTGCAATAAGTGATTAAAGGCAGTGGCTAAACGCCCTATTTCATCATCAGCAAAGCGTGAAGCCCTTATATGAAAGTCATTCGTATTTACAAACTGAGTCACCGATGAGCTTAGCTCCTCCAAAGGCCGAGATATTATCGCCTGCAAACGCAATAGCATTAAAAAAGACACGATGAAGAATGTTGCAATTAAACTACCGGCAACAATTATTTGACTATAGATAATACTATTTGCATTAGAGTCGAGTACTTGCGCATAAAGATAACCCGTCACACCACGATCCGTGCTTCTAATAGGAACGAGAAAAGGAATACTAGATAACTCACACGTGTGCACAAAAGATTTAACAACAATCTTTTCTTTATTCAAAAGGCAGAACGTCTGAACACCCAACGCTTCGCGAAAGGTGTTAACAGTAGCTTCTATCGCAGGAAGGTCGATACGCAACATTTGATCAGATAACTCAGGCTCAATTATCTTAACCAAAATATCCGCCGTACTACGATCAAAGTGTTTTTTAAACGACAGTGTCTCGAAGAGTACCAACGGAAGCGAAACTAGTACGCACAAGATCACAGCGAGTATAAAAAGCAACTGTATCTTACCTTGAATACTTAACTGGGACTCTACTGTTCTGATTCGCTCAAACCAGGACGTGCGATCCGCGAGAGGCACTAATACTACCAATCAATATCTGAATCATTGGCAACAAATGCAGTCACTTCATTACCTGCATCATTATACGAAATACGATCAAAACTCATTGAATGCGCCTGCGCTATTCCCCGACCGTGGTTTTCCAACGCTCTAGAAGGGTCTACTTTAATATATTTCCTCCAATCAAATCCATTGCCGCAATCTTTAATCTTCAAATAAAAACCATCGTCTTGACGCTGATAATACACTTCAACCGTTTTATTCTTATGCTCGGGAAAGTCGGTTCTACGCAGAACTTCATCTCGCCAAGTACCGCTTTTAATCAGCCATGTTTTTTCATCATAACCTACGCTTAAATTACCATGTTCCACACCATTAATAAGAAGCTCAGCAATACCAGTAACAACCTTTTCGGGTTGGGGGTAGCAATTAGCCAAAAAGCACGCCAAATCTTCCGCTTCAGGGATAGTACGCAATACAAATCGGCATTTCTTAATCAGGTTAAAACTCGACTTGTGATGACTAAGCTCTTGATTTAGCAATTTTTGTTGTGAAATATTGCGTACTGCCGCTGATACAACCGAAGCCAAAACATCCTCATCAATAGGCTTTGTTAAATAATAATAAACGCCAGCATCAATACCTTCGCGAATTTGTTCCGCTCGATCAGAGCCTGTTTGCATAATCACAGGAATATTTTTAAGTAACGGATCGTTCTTCATTAACGATACAACTTCAAGGCCATTCATCCCTGGCATTTCGCGGTCAATCACAACAATATCAATATCGGCACCGTGTGCCTGCAATGCAGCCCATGCCGTTTTCCCATCATCCGCGGTGGTTACGTTATGCCCAAGATCCTCTAGTTGTGTTTGCAGCATCATCCGCATAGACCGATCATCATCTACCGCGAGTGTATTAATCGTTACACCACTAGGGATTGCAGATGCCGCATGGTTTAAGGGTTCCATATTAATTACCTTTCTGAAAATGCCGTTTTAAGTGATAAATGTATAGGTTTAAATAAGTAAGAAAGTATTGTTTTTTCGCCAGTAACAATATCGCCAACCACTGTCATTCCTGGAAGGATAATATTTTGCTGTTCGTCATTACCCACGTATGTTTTAGAGAGCCCTATACGCACTTTGAAATAAGGCTCCCGTCTTTCATTCATAAATGTTGTAGCCGAGACGTAATCCAATGTACCGGAAACGGTGCCATAACGAGAAAAATCAAAAGAGCTCACTTTAACGCGAATAGGCTGACCGACTTTTATATGCCCAACATCCTTAGGTGAAACTTGTGCTTCAACAATAAGCTTTGCACTCAACGGAACAATCTCAAGTAAAGCTTTACCCGGCTCAACAACGCCTCCAACAGTATTCAACTGTAAGCCCTTCACTACACCTTTTACTGGCGCACGCACCGTCAAACGATTCACCCGGTCCTCTAATCGAATTAAAGTTTCTTGTATTTGATCTCGCTGCGATTGAAGTTGATCCAGCATTGAATAGGTTTGGTCTCGCGACTTTGAACCGAGTGACGTCAATCGGCTTTGATATTCAGTTAAAGATTCACGCGCCTGCCCTAAAGTCTCTTTATTCTCCTTTAAATCACCGACCAATTTATGATGATCTTGCTCAAACTTTATGTACGTTAATCGCGATGCATACCCTTTATCCAAAAGATTTTTCTGAATATCCCTAGCCTCTGCCGCGAAAGCTAGGCTTTGTTTGGCATGTTCGATACGATGCTGTAGTTTTTCTATTTCTGATTGTTTCTGCGATACCTGCTGACTAAGAACATCTTTTTCTTGAGCAATGGATTGCCGCATTTCATTATAGGCATTCGCCTGAAAACTCAACTCACTTTCAGAGAGTTCGCTAATATGGCCAAAATCCAACGATCGCTGATCAACAAAAGCTTGATAACGTTCAATTTGAAGCTTTATGGACTTCATTTTTTCACGCGTTTCCTCAAGGTTTTGAGTTGCGGCAGTGTCTTCTAGCTTAATTAATATTTGACCTTCATCCACTAGGTCACCATCACGAATCAGCACCTCTTTAACCAAAGCGCCCTCTAAGTGTTGAATAATTTGCGTGTACCCTCGCGGCACAACTTCGCCCACCGCACTAGTGACTTCGCTAATTTTAGTTACCGCCGCCCAAATAAAGAAGATTAAAATTGCGGTACTTATCACCAACATGGTAACCCGTACCATATGAGGATTCACAGCCTCTTCCAGCCGAACAGATTGTGGCATATAAGCCAACTGTTCCTGCTCACTATAAGAAAGTTGATTCTTCTTTAAATAATTTTTAATTGATAAACTCATACCGTCACGTTTGCTAACACCTGCCGCAGCAAGGCTATCTCCACCACTCAAAGACATATAAAGTTACCCTTCTAATAAGTCTAGTTAAGAAAATGCCGATTAGCCGATAAACACAGAGAGGAATGGCATGCTTTAGATGTCATTTAGAAATATTATGCTGGTTATATTCAGAGTTTTGTTATATTGAAAAAGGTGAAGTAAAACACTACGGTTAGGGGCGAGGCAATAATAGTTTATCCAATTAGACGAAGGCGCCTGTTTTCTCAGCAAGGCGCTCGAAGCGGGGCATGTAACGCTTTGGGCAACGCAGTTGAGGAAGCAGGAGGCAGGAGGCAGGAGGCAGGAGGCAGGAGGCAGGAGGCAAGTATTATTGGATAAAGTATTTTT